>CAMNJD010000351.1 GCA_946540705.1 uncultured Ruminococcus sp.
GGGAGCAATGGAAGTATTAACACTCTTGTTAGTGATTTTTACTGCACTGAACTACATCGACAGTCGAAACAAAAAGAATTAACCGCCCCCACTCCCACGGTCGGCGGTTAATTCAATCGTAACCCGGAGGAGAGCCGCATGTCGCAGGCACCCCTTCTTTATCTTTATTGTATCACATCGCGGCGCGTTTGTCAAGCATTATTTCAGCCATTTCAGCGCGCCGGTCGGGCAGGCCGCGGCGCATTTGCCGCACTGTGCGCAGACCGCAGCGGCCTCGGGCGACTGAAATTCCGGCTTGACCGCGGTCGGAAATCCGCGTCCGATGAGCCCGAGAATGCCCTGCTTTGCGACCTCATCGCAGATGCGGACACAGAGCCCGCAGAGGATGCACTTGCCGTTGTCGCGCTCGATACACACGAGTCTGCGTTCTTTTTCTGCTTCGTGCATCACGCCCGCGAAGCGCTCGGGGTGAATTTCCTGCTGCTGTGCATATCGGATCAGCCGGCATTCGGCATAGTCGTGGCAGCCGCATTCAAGGCAGCGCTGCGCCTCCCGCACGGCGGTTTCGTCATCGAGCCCGAGGTTGACCGGTGCAAAATCCTTTGCACGCTCCGCCGCCGGTCTGGTCGGCATCTGACAGCGCGGCTGCTTCTCCCGGTCTGCGAGATCTTCAGCAGTTACGTTCTTTTTCGAGTAATACGGCGCACGGTACGGCTTCAGCTCGCCGCGCAGTGCGGAATCCGCGACCGCTGCACAGCGTCCCGCTTCGCCAATCGCCTCAATCGCGATCGAAGCACCGCGGTTTGTCGCATCACCGACCGCATACACATGCTCCAGATTCGTCAGGTACGTCGCGGCATCTGCCTCGATCGTGCCTTTTTTTGTCAGCGTGACACCGTCGAGCCCTGTGGGGTCGAGCCGCTGCCCGATCGCCATGATGACGAGATCGACGTCCAGTATCTCAAATTTTCCCTCGACCGGCACCGGCGAGCGTCTGCCGGAGGCATCCGGTTCACCGAGCTCCATGACTTGCAGCCGGATCTGCCTGACATGCCCGTTTTCGCCGATGATCTCGGCGGGATTCGTCAGGAATTTGTAGGTCACGCCCTCCTCGATGGATTCCTCGATCTCGATATCCTCTGCGGGCATTTCGCTCCGCGTTCTGCGGTAGATGACATAGACCGCATCCGCGCCGCAGCGGATCGCCGTGCGGCAGGCATCCATTGCGGTGTTTCCGCCGCCGCAGACCGCGACTTTTTTGCCGCGCAGGTCGGGGATCGTCCCCTCACCGGAGCTGATGCCGTGCAGGAAGCCGATTCCGCCGACGACACCTTCCAGCTCCTCGCCCGGGCAGTGCATGCGCATGCTGCTCCATGCGCCGGTCGCGAGGATCACCGCGTCATACGTGCTGCGGAGCTGCTCCAGTGTAATGTCTTTTCCCAGTTTTACGTTATTTTTCATGATCACGCCGAGCTGCTCGATCTCTGCGATCTCACGGTCGAGCAGGTCTTTAGGCAGGCGGTATGCCGGGATGCCGTACCGCAGCATGCCGCCCATTTTCGCGGCTGCATCGAATACGGTCACATCGTGGCCTTTTCTGTATAAATAGTATGCGGCAGTCAGTCCGCCGGGGCCGCCGCCGACGACTGCGACATGCTTACCCGAGCGCGGTGCGGGTGTCGGACGATAGGTGTCGCCCGCAAGGTCGCGGTCGGCAGCATGCGCCTTCAGGAATGCGATCGAGAGCGGTGCCTCGACCAGCCCGCGGCGGCAGTTCTGCTCACAGGGGTGCGGACAGACCCGCCCGATTGCGGCCGGCAGCGGAATCTTCTCCTTGATGATCCCGACCGCGCCGCGGAAATCGCCCTGCGCGATTTTTTTCACATAGCCCTGACAGTCGGTGCCTGCGGGGCAGTTGAGCTGACACGGCCCGCGGCAGTCGCCGGTGTGGTCGCTCATCAGCAGTTCGAGCGCAATCTTTCGCGACCGGTTCACGCGCTCAGTGTCAAAGCGGACAACATAGCCCTCCATCGCCTTTGCCGAGCATGCGCGCAGCAGCTTCGGGACAGGCTTCCCTCTGCCGTCATCCGTCACCTCAACGGCACAGAGGCCGCAGGCACCGTAAACGCGGACGCTCTCGTCATTGCAGAGATTCGGGATCTCAATGCCGTTCTGCTTTGCCGCCTGCAAAATGGAGGTACCCTCCTCGCAGACGCACGGCTGCCCGTTGATCGTAAAATGTATCTGGCTCATTTCGCTCACCTCATTCCACTGTGATCGCGCCGAATTTGCAGGTCGCGATACACTGTCCGCACTTGATGCACTTGCTCCGGTCGATGACATGCGGCTGCTTCACACTGCCGGAAATCGCGGAAACAGGACATTTCCGTGCGCAGGCGGTGCAGCCCTTGCAGGCATCTGCATGGATCTCATAGCGCAGCAGGTCGGTGCAGGTGTGCGCAGGACAGCGCTTGTCGGTGATATGCGCTTCAAATTCATCGCGGAAATAGCGCAGCGTGGACAGCACCGGGTTCGGAGCGGTCTGGCCGAGACCGCAGAGTGCGCCGTCGCGGACAGCATTGCAGAGCTCCTCAAGCAGCTCAATGTCGCCCTCTTTGCCCCTGCCCTCGACAATGCGTGTGAGGATCTCCTGCAGGCGCTTTGTGCCGATGCGGCAGTGAACGCATTTTCCGCAGGATTCCTTTGCGGTGAAATCGAGGAAAAACTTTGCCATGCTGACCATGCAGGTGCTCTCGTCCATGACGACCATGCCGCCGCTGCCCATGATCGCACCGGTCGCGGCGAGCTTTTTGTAGTCAATGACGGTGTCGAGCAGCTCTGCGGGGATGCAGCCGCCGGAGGGGCCGCCCATCTGCACGGCCTTGAACGCCTTGCCGCCGCGGATGCCGCCGCCGATATCGAAGATGACATCACGGAGCGTCATGCCCATCGGGATCTCAACGAGGCCGCCGCGCCTGATTTTTCCGGTCAGCGCAAAGACCTTGGTGCCCTTGGAATCCTCGGTTCCCATTGCGGCAAAGGCTTCGCCGCCGTTGTTGATGATCCACGCGACATTGGCATAGGTTTCGACATTGTTGATGTTCGAGGGCTTATACCAGTAGCCCGCAGCAGCCGGGAACGGCGGCTTCAGGCGCGGCATGCCGCGCTGTCCCTGCAGGGATTCGATCAGCGCAGTTTCCTCGCCGCAGACGAACGCGCCCGCGCCCGCCTTGATGCGGAAATCGCAGGAAAAGTCCGTACCCATGATGTTTTTGCCGATATAACCGGCCGCCCTTGCCTCCGCGATTGCGTGCTCCAGACGCTTGATCGCGAGCGGATATTCCGCACGGACATAGACGATTGCCTCCTGTGCGCCGATCGCATAGGCGCCGATCAGCATGCCCTCGATCAGCGTGTGCGGGTCGGATTCGATGACCGCTCTGTCCATGAACGCGCCGGGGTCGCCCTCATCGGCGTTGCAGATCAGATATTTTTCGTCACCGGCGGACTCCCGCGCCGCATTCCACTTGAACCATGTCGGGAAGCCTGCGCCGCCGCGCCCTGCGAGGCCGGAAACCTTGATGCATGCAATGACGTCCTGCGGTGTCACGCCGTCCTTCAGGATATGCGTGATCGCGGAGTACCCGCCCGCAGCCTTTGCGCTTTCGAGCGACTCCGGGTCGATGATGCCGCAGTTCCGGAGCGCGATGCGGGTCTGCTTTGTGAGAAATTCGCTGTCCTCCGGTGTGATGATGCGGTCGGCAACGGCGGAGAGATCGCCTGTTTTTGCCGCATCTGCAATATTCTGCGCATCCTCCGGGCGCACCTGTACCAGCCGCGCCTTCAGGGTATCATTTTCATAGAGATCGACGATCGGCTCCAGCCAGCACATGCCGATACAGCCGACTGTACCAAGCGGGATGTCCGTGCCGGAGAGCAGGGGAGCGAGCGCGTCAAACACCTTCTGTGCGCCTGCCGCGATGCCGCAGCTTCCCTTTCCGACTGCAATGCGCATGCTCATGCCGCCCCCTCCTTTTGCCGGATCTCCTTCAGAATGTCGAGCACCTTTGCGGGTGTCAGCGAGCCATAGGTGTCCTCATTGATCATCATGACCGGCGAGAGCGAGCAGCAGCCCAGACATGCGACGATGCTGAACGAAAACAGCCCGTCTGCGGTCGTGCCGCCGTTTTCGACATGCAGATATTCCTGCACGGCGGCCGCGATGCGCGAGCTGCCGTTGACATGACATGCCGTGCCGTCGCAGAGCATGATGAGGTACTTGCCGACCGGCTGAAACCGGAACTGGGTGTAAAATGTCGCGACGCCCATGACGCGGGCGGGTGTGGTGCCGGTCTGCCCGGCGATGTGATAGATCACATCGGTCGGGAGATAGCCGTAGATTTCCTGTGCGTGCTGTAAAATTGTGATCAGACTGCCCGGGACTGCCGCATATTCGCGGAGCACCGGTTCGAGCAGCGAGAGGTCACTCTGCTGCTTCTGACATGAACATTGCATATGCTCAGACTCCTTTCTCAGAACCGCAGATCCGGTTCGGTAAAGACAACAGAAATCGAAAAAAACGAAGCCTGTATTCTATTTATTATAGCATAGTGCATGCGGCATGTCAAGGAAAATCCGTGAAAAATCAGGGCTAATAAAGATTTGGGTGGATTCTCGCACAAAAAAGGTGGTTTAGAACGGTTAAATAGAATAAGGTATCGCTTCGCGATGATTGATATTGGGCTCCGCCCAAACCCGCCAAAGGGAC
>CAMNJD010000352.1 GCA_946540705.1 uncultured Ruminococcus sp.
CTGCGGAGCGCGACGAGGGGCGCTGCCCCTCGACCCCGCAAGCCTTTGAAAAGGCTTGAGCGAAACTTTTGATATGGGTGCGGAAAAGATATTTGTGTTAACAAGAATTTGCCGACCACCTAAAAAGTTACATACCCCAAAAATCCTGCGCATCTATTCTTCAGGATTTCATTGGTACATCAATAGAAAGCGGAGCCTTTGCCGAACGGCAAGTGCCCCGCCTGATGCGCTATGTGTCCTGTTTGGGATCCTTCTGCTCCGGTTCGCCGGATTCTGCGGGCTGTCCGTTCTGTTCCGGCTCGCCGCGGTGCTTCTTTCTGCTGAATTTCGCACGGAGCTTTGCAAATTCCAGCTTGGTCACCTCATGCACCTCCCGGCGTTTCTTCTTGATCTTTGCGAGTGTGCGGGTATCATCCGGGAAGAGCCGCTGAAGCAGCCAGATCGCGATGATAAAGGTCACGAGCTTTTCCGGCGTCCCCGGCAGCCAGAGCATGCCCATCCAGAAGGCGCCGATGCGGTACATCCACTTGATGTGGAAATACATGCCGAAGCCGAAAAAGCAGTATGACCAGCCGTTTGTGATGAACCATGCAATACCGACTGAAATGAGCAGATGCGGGTTTGTGACAGCACGCCAGAGGCTTCTGAGCTTATTTTTTGTGTTCTCTTTCATCATGACATATCCTTTGCTGCGTTGAATGACAGATAACCAAATGCCGATAAAAAAAGCAGAGCGTTGAAGCTCTGCTGCGGAAATAAAATGAGGTCAAATCAAAATGTGTAGAACAAAAGAAAGGAGACAACAAAACGAGTGAAAATAACATTACATTATTTCACCGCTTTTATTATACACCAAACCGGCCGAACAGTCAACCGTTTTTTCATTTTTTCGGGTTTTTTGAAAAATTTTCGTGATTTTTACCAGATTTATTCTATCATTTTTTACGAATTTGTCAAGACAAACAAGAGAAAGGCGCGATGCTGCCGCCCGGTTCGTGTAAATCTATCGAAATTTGGGGAAACTGCTTTACAATTACGCATATTTGTGGTATAATAGATAAGCGAAACTCTGCACCGCTGCAAAAACGGCGTTTTCCCCTTGTACGGCGCGGAATCTCAGCTCTATACAAATCTACTATTCTAAATGGAGGTACATTCTTATGGCTATCGTTCGTAAGAAGAAGACGATGGACGGCAACAATGCTGCTGCATATGTGTCCTACGCCTTCACGGAAGTCGCCGGTATCTATCCGATCACGCCTTCCAGCCCGATGGCAGACTATGTTGACCAGTGGTCGGCACAGGGCGTCAAGAACATCTTTGGTACGACCGTTAAGGTCGAGGAGATGCAGTCCGAGGCGGGTGCTGCCGGTACGGTTCACGGCTCCCTGAATGCCGGTGCGCTGACCACCACCTACACCGCTTCTCAGGGTCTGCTCCTGATGATTCCGAACATGTACAAGATCGCCGGCGAGCTGCTGCCCTGCGTGTTCCATGTATCTGCACGCTGCGTCGCATCTCATGCGCTCAACATCTTCGGTGACCACTCCGACGTCTATGCATGTCGTCAGACCGGTTTCGCAATGCTCGCTGAAACCAACCCGCAGGAGGTCATGGATCTCGCTGCTGTCGCTCATCTGGCTTCCATTAAGTCCAGAGTGCCGTTCATCAACTTCTTCGACGGCTTCCGCACCTCCCATGAGATCCAGAAGATCTCCGTCTGGGATTATGAGGACCTGAAGGAAATGTGCGATATGGATGCTGTCAAGGCATTCCGTCAGCGCGCCCTCAATCCGGAGCACCCGGTCATGCGCGGCTCCCACGAGAACGGCGATATCTTCTTCCAGCACCGCGAGGCCTGCAACTCCTACTACAATGCCGTTCCGGCAATCGTCGAGGAGTACATGGACAAGGTCAATGCAAAGCTCGGCACGGACTATAAGCTGTTCAACTACTACGGCGCTGCGGATGCAGACCGCGTGATCGTTGCGATGGGCTCCGTCTGCGACGTTGCAGAGGAAGTCATCGACTACCTGAACAAGAAGGGTGAGAAGGTCGGTATCGTCAAGGTTCGCCTGTTCCGTCCGTTCTCTGCTGAAAAGCTCGTTGAGGCAATTCCTGCTTCTGCAAAGACCATCGCTGTCCTTGACAGAACCAAGGAGCCGGGCTCCCTCGGTGAGCCGCTCTACCTCGATGTTGTGACCGCTCTGAATGTCACCGGCAGAACCGGTATCAAGGTCATCGGCGGCCGCTACGGTCTGGGCTCCAAGGATACACCGCCTGCATCCATCTTTGCTGTCTATGCAGAGCTGGCAAAGGCAGAGCCCAAGCAGCAGTTCACCATCGGTATCGTGGACGATGTCACCAACCTCTCGCTCGCAGAGGAGGATGCTCCGAATACCGCTGCTGAGGGTACCATCGAGTGCAAGTTCTGGGGCCTCGGCGGCGACGGCACAGTCGGCGCAAACAAGGACTCCATCAAGATCATCGGCGACCATACCGACAAGTATGTTCAGGCATACTTCCAGTATGACTCCAAGAAGACCGGCGGTATCACCATCTCGCACCTGCGCTTTGGCGATCAGCCGATCAAGAGCCCGTACTATATCAACAAGGCAGACTTTGTCGCATGTCACAACCCGTCCTACATCCTCAAGGGCTACAAGATGGTCAACGATGTCAAGCCGGGCGGCGTGTTCCTCATCAACTGCCAGTGGAAGCCCGAGGAGCTCGATCAGCACCTCAACGCTGACACCAAGCGCTATATCGCGCGGAACAACATTCAGCTCTATCTGGTCAACGCAATCGACCTCGCACAGGAGATCGGTCTGGGCAAGCGTACCAACACCATTCTTCAGTCCGCATTCTTCTCCCTTTCCAAGGTTCTGCCGGAGGCTGAGGCAATCGGCTACATGAAGGAAAAGGCACAGAAGTTCATGAAGAAGGGCATCGAGATCGTTCAGATGAACGAAAAGGCGATCGACGCAGGCGCAAATGCTTACGTGAAGGTCGATGTCCCGGCTGAGTGGGCAAATGCTGTTGACAATGCTGCCGAGGCAAAGCTCGAAGGCCCGGAGAAGCTTGTCAAGATGGTTGAAAAGATCATGAACCCGGTCGGCAAGATGCAGGGCGATTCGCTGAAGGTTTCCGCATTCGTCGATCACGCAGACGGCACCTTCGAGCAGGGCGCATCCGCTTATGAGAAGCGCGGCGTCGCTGTGATGGTTCCGGAGTGGAATGCTGAGACATGTGCAAAGTGTAACCGCTGCGCATTCGTCTGCCCGCATGCTACGATCCGTCCGTTCGCTCTGACTGAGGCAGAGGCTGCGGCAGCTCCGGAGGTCACCAAGTTCGCTCCGAAGCCGATCGTCAAGACCGAGTACAAGTACACCCTCGCAGTTTCCGCGATGGACTGCATGGGCTGCGGCGTCTGCATCGGCGTCTGCCCGACCAACTCCCTGAAGATGGTTTCCAGAGAATCTCAGGAGCCGCAGCAGGCTGCATTCGACTACTGTGTCGCAAAGGTCACAGAGAAGCCGGATGTTGCGACCAATGCAACGCTCGTTTCCAGCCAGTACAAGAAGCCGCTGCTTGAGTTCTCCGGCTCCTGCGCAGGCTGCGCTGAGACTTCCTATGCACGCCTCATCACCCAGCTCTTCGGCAGCAGAATGTACGTTTCCAACGCGACAGGCTGCTCCTCCATCTGGGGCGGCCCGGCTGCAACCTCTCCGTATACCACCGATGCCGACGGCAGAGGCCCGGCATGGGCAAACTCCCTGTTCGAGGACAACGCTGAGCACGGTCTGGGTATGTATCTCGGCCAGAAGGCAATCCGTGAGCGTCTGATCGCAGAGCTCAATGAGGTCATCGCAAACGAGAACGCTTCCGATGCACTGAAGGCTGCTGCTCAGGCTTACTTCGATACCGCCGAGGACGGCGAGAAGAACGACGCTGCAACCGCTGCGCTGGTCGCTGAGCTCGAAAAGATCGCTGACAAGTGCGAAAAGAGTGCAGACATCGTTGCCAACAAGCAGTACCTCTCCAAGAAGTCTGTCTGGATCTTCGGCGGCGACGGCTGGGCATATGATATCGGCTTCGGCGGTCTGGATCACGTTCTGGCAACCGGCGAGGATGTCAATGTCATGGTCTTCGATACCGAGGTTTACTCCAACACCGGCGGACAGGCTTCCAAGTCCTCCAACATCGGTCAGGTCGCACAGTTTGCGGCTGCCGGTAAGGCGATCGCCAAGAAGCGGCTGGCTGACATTGCAATGAGCTACGGCTACATCTATGTCGCACAGATCGCTATGGGTGCTGACATGAACCAGACCCTGAAGGCAATCAAGGAAGCAGAGTCCTACCACGGCCCGTCCCTCATCATCGGCTATGCACCTTGCGAAATGCACTCCATCAAGGGCGGCATGACCAACTGCCAGGCTGAGATGAAGAAGGCTGTTGACTGCGGCTACTGGAACAACTTCCGCTATGATCCGCGTCTGGCTGCTGAGGGCAAGAACCCGTTCCAGCTCGACTCCAAGGCACCGACTGCTTCGTATCAGGACTTCATCATGGGCGAAGCACGTTACAGCGCACTGACCCGTTCCTTCCCGGAGCGTGCAAAGGAGCTGTTCGCAAAGGCGGAGGAGACAGCAGAGAACCGTTACGCTTACCTCACCAAGCTCGCAGAAAAGTAATTCTGCTGACTGCATAAACAATCAGAGACACGCCCCGTACAGGACAATGTGCGGGGCGTGTCTTGTGTATTTTGTCCGGTATAATCAACAAAAACAGATGTGCATATATGAGATACTTGACAATATTTGCTGTATGTGCTATGATAAAGGAAGAAAACAGAATATACCGCCGATCGGGCGGAGCATGAGAAAGGGAGAATCGCAATGAAAGAGATCATAAAGCGGATCATCAGTACAGCAGCGGCGGGCATCATCCTGTTCGGTGCGGCATGCAGCAGCGGGATGCAGGCCTTTGCGTATTCAGAGGTTCCGGTCAATGCCGGCAATTACGATATGGACAGTGAGGTCACAAACTTCATCGGTGCAAAAACTGCGGTCAGCACCTCGGAAATCGGCAGCGGCCTGACCGTCACCTATCATATCTATTCGTTCATGACAGAGGGCTTTGCGAGCTGCAAGGTCGCGCTGGAATATCCGTCGGGAAGCGGCTTCAGCTTCGGCTCGGCGGCCTGCGGCACCGCGTTTTCGGGCATGTCGCCGGAAATTACCAAAAACGATTCCAGCCGGCAGATCATCCTGTCGCTGTCCTCCGCAAAGAACTGCGCCGTCACGAGCGGCACGCCGGAGCTGATGCGCGTGGAGGTCAGGATCCCGTCAGGCACAAAGGCGGGCAGCTATCAAATGCGCGTGCGGGTGCAGCAGTTCCTCGATTCCTCGGACAATCCCCTCTCCTACTATTCGAGCAACGGAGAGATCACCGTCAGCGGGGATACGCCCTCGGTGCAGACGAGTACAGTCTCCTTTGCCGCAAACGGCGGCAGCGGCAGCATGAATGCTGCTGCGGTCAGCACAGGCAGCAGCTATGTCCTCCCCGCCTGCGGATTCACAGCACCGTCCGGCAAGACCTTTGCGGGCTGGCAGGTCGGCTCAACGACCTATCAGGCCGGCAGCAGCATCCCGATTTCGGCCGACACGACCGTCACCGCAGTCTGGGCGCAGATTATCCGCACGGTCACATACGATGCGAACGGCGGCAGCGGCAGTATGAACATCGTAACAGTCAACGACGGCGGGACACTGACGCTCCCGGCCTGCGGATTTACCGCACCGTCGGGCATGAGCTTCGCAGGCTGGCAGATCGGCCCGACAACCTATCAGCCGGGCAATACCGTCACGATTCAGGCGGATACAACCGTTTCGGCAGTCTGGGCGCAGGAAACAAGAACCGTGTCATTCGATGCAAACGGCGGCAGCGGCAGCATGAAAAGCGTGCTTGTCGCAGCGGGCGGGACACTGACGCTTCCGGAATGCGGCTTTACAGCGCCGTCGGGACGGTATTTCTCCGGCTGGCAGATCGGCGGGCAAACCTATGCGGCGGGCAGCAGCATCACTGTGACGCAGAACATGACCGTGACCGCTGTCTGGGGACAGATCACATACACGGTCAGCTACGCGGCAAACGGCGGCAGCGGCAATATGAGCAGCAGCACGGTCAGTGCGGACAGCAGCTATACGCTCCCGGCCTGCGGCTTTACAGCGCCGTCGGGATACCGGTTCGCAGGCTGGCGCGTGAATGGGGAGCTTCGTCAGCCGGGCGAGAGCGTGCATGTGACAGGCAATCTGACAGTCATCGCGCAGTGGGCAGAGGCCGCAGCGCGCACGGTCATCTACTCATCAAATGACGGCAGCGGGCGGTTCCTTCAGGTCACAGTGCAGGACGGCGACACGCTGATCCTGCCGCAGAACCAGTTTTCGCCGCAGCCGGGATTTGTGTTTGCGGGCTGGGTCAGCCGCGGCGTGCAGTATCAGCCGGGCAGCAGCATCGTCATCACCGGTGACACCTCGATCACGGCGGCATGGGAAATGTCGTATCTGCAGGGGGATGTGGATTTAGGCGGTGCGGTTGATGCTGCGGATGCGCAGCAGGCATTGAAGGCATATGTGAATATGCTTTCCGGCAAGCCGGACGGCCTTTCATCGGTTGCGCGGCTGGCCGGAGATATCGACGGCGACGGTCAGGTGACGGCGGTCGATGCACAAATCATCCTGAAATATTACGTGGAAACGCTCGCGGGCAAGAACCCGACATGGGAATCGCTGCTCACGAAAAAGTAAATCATCACAAGCAGACCGGCGCCTGATCAGAGGTGCCGGTTTTGTTTGCTCCCAAGCTGTCCTGCGGTTCATTTTTTCTGACTGCTCCCATTGCACTTTTCCGCATAATATGGTATAACCGGGCAGTGCCCGGCTCCGCGCAGGGCGTAAAATGAGCGCAAAAATAAAGTTTTTGGTCGAGCTTTTTTCAAAAAGCCCGCAGGGTCGAGGG
>CAMNJD010000353.1 GCA_946540705.1 uncultured Ruminococcus sp.
AGAGCGAAATTCCCCAGCGTTCTATAAGGGGAAGATTGGGGCTTGGGGAAAGTACCCCGTAGGGCTGCTTTCCCCATTCAAAATAGCATCACGAAGCGATACCTTATTCTATTTAACCGTTCTAAACCACCTTTTTTGTGCGAGAATCCACCCAAATCTTTATTAGCCCTTTTCTTTTCATCCTCCGGCTGCTGCCGGCGCAGCAGTTCCTGTCATTCTATTTTACCATATTTAGACTATTTTGTCCGGTGCCCGGAAGGCTTCTGCACGATGCGCACATTTCCCGCAGCACATCTGAATGTCACCCAAATTTATCTTACGGGTTGACAATCGGGCGGATTTGTGGTATAATACAGACAAATGAAAGGCAATTTTGCAGGAGGGTACATCATGAAGCTGCGTGCGCATCATCTGCTCTGCATCCAGAAATACACCGGACACGGCTATGATGCCGCATTTACCGCGCATATGGACGCCGTGACCGCAGAGCTTCATGCGAAGCCGCAGACCGCCGTGACGGTCGTTTCCGGCGCAGATACGCTCTGTGCAGTCTGCCCGCATCAGTCCGGCGGCATCTGCGATGCACAGGAAAAGGTCACTGCAATGGACAAGGCTGTACAGCGCATCTGTGTTCCGGAACAGGGCTGCGGTACGTGGGGCATGCTCTCGGCGGCGGCAAATGAACGCATCCTGCAAACTGAGGCCTTTCATCAAATCTGTGCCTGCTGTCAGTGGTATGACCTTTGCAGGCAGACGGAGGTATGAATGATGGAACAAGTCAACAGAACAAACTCATTTCACCGCACGCTCGATCTGGTTTATATCGCAGTCGGAGCCGCACTGATCGCGGTCTGCTCGTGGATCAGCATACCGATGACGGTGCCGTTCACGCTGCAAACCTTTGCGGTGTCCTTCATGCTGGTGCTGCTCGGCGGCAAGCGCGGAACCGCATCGGTCCTGGTTTATATTCTGCTGGGCGCGGCGGGTATCCCGGTCTTTGCGAAGTTCACATCCGGCATCGGTGTGCTGACCGGCAGCACCGGCGGCTATATCATCGGCTTCCTGTTTACCGGCCTGATTTACTGGGCGGCAGAGCGCTTTCTCGGCAATCAGCTCTGGGTACAGGCTGCCGCGCTTTTGCTTGGACTGGCGGTCTGCTATGCGTTCGGAACCGCGTGGTTTATGGTCGTGTATTCCAGGGCAAACGGCGCTGTTGCGCTGAATACGGTGCTCGGCTGGTGTGTCTATCCGTTTATCATTCCCGATCTGGTGAAGCTGGCGATGGCGGTCGGGATCGCCGGCCGCGTGGCGCCGTACCTGAACAACGGCAAACACTGATCCGATGCCCATAAGGAACCGCTGATTACATCCCGCACGAAAAATCTGAACTTTAAGCTGCAATAAAAAAGACGGGGGCATTTCTGCATCCGCACAACGAAACACCCGCTTCACGTTCCTGTTCGTGAAGCGGGTGTTTCGTTTACAGTACCTTCAGCAGCTCCTCGCGCACCGAATCCATGTGCGCATCGGCGATGCCGAAATTCATCTGCTTATAGCTCCAGACGCAGCGCGGGATCTGATGCCGCTCAAAGACCGCATGGATCGTGCGGAACCAGGCCAGTGCATCCTCAGCGGGCACAAGGTCGATCACGCCGTATTCGCCGCAGTAAAGGGAGGTGTGCTCCTGCTCAGCCTTTGCGATCGCATCCGCGAACAGCGCCTCAAAATAAGCCTCATCGGTACCGCTTTCTGCAAAGGGAATGCGGCGGTCCTGCGGGAAGGCATCGACCCAGAATGCACCCTGATGCGTAAATTCCAGCGGCTCATAGCAGTGGAAATTGTAGATCACGCGATCATCGTCCGGCGGGTCGAGCGCAGGCACCTCGCGGGCGCCGTTATTGTGATAGCTGCCGACCAGAATCATTGTGTCCGGGGCGAACTGACGGATTCGGCAAATGCAGACATGCGCAATGCGGTTCCATGCGCTGATGAATTCGCGGTCTGTGACCTCATTGAGCAGCTCAAAGACGATCTGCTCCGGTTTGCTGCCGTAGCGCTTTGCAAAAGCCTCCCAGAGCTGACAAAACAGCTCCTGATAGCGCATGCTGTCGAAGAAGCCTGCCTCATTTTCCCCCGCATCGAACGAGAAGCCCTGCGTTTTGTGCAGATCCAGCACCAGCTTCAGGCCGTATTTTTCTGCGAGCGCGGCCGCACGGTCGAGGCGGACAAAGCCCGGTTCGATCAGACTGCCGTCCTCCCTCTGAAACAGGTTGAAGTCTACGGGCAGGCGCACATGGTCAAAGCCCCAGCCGGCGATCTGTGCGAAATCCGGCTCAGTGATGAAATTGTCCAGGCGCTCCTGCGAATAATCGCACTGCGACATCCAGCCGCCGAGGTTGATGCCCTTGCGGAATCCCAGTTCAGTCAACGTCATATGAATCTCCCCTGTTTTATATGATGCATTCTCCGGTTTACCCCGGTTTTCGTCATTATTATAGCATGGCGTCGATACGGATTTCAAGCGCATTTCGCACATTTATGGTAAAATCAGAACCTGATCTGCACCGAAGGGGCGTGTTCACAGTCATTTTGCGGCAGACCGGCATGATCGGCAGCGCACAGCTCAGACCCGGATCCGGATCTCGCCGGAGGAGAGCACACGCCGCTCCCCGGAGGCGGTTTCTGCGATCAGATGTCCTGCTTCGTCGATGTCCGCCGCCAATGCAGAATATTCAGTGCCGTCGCTCTGCACGACCGTGACAGTCTTGCCGAGCATCATCAGCCGGCTGCGGTACCGGGCAATGACCTCCGTTTCGGTCAGCATGGGCGCGCAGCCCGGGATGCGGTTCATGAGCTCAGCC
>CAMNJD010000354.1 GCA_946540705.1 uncultured Ruminococcus sp.
GATCGACCGGCGGGTGCGGGAAACAGCGGAGGCAGTCGGACTGACGGAGGATCTGCTTGAAAAGCCGCCGTATGCACTTTCCGGCGGACAAAAGCGCCGGGTTGCGATCGCAGGTGTTATGGCGATGGAGCCGCGGGTGCTGATCCTTGACGAACCGACAGCGGGTCTTGACCCGATGGGCAGGACAACAATCCTGTCTCAGCTCAGTGATTACCACAAGCGCACAGGCTGCACGGTCATGCTTGTCTCGCACAGCATGGAGGATGTCGCGAAATATGTCTCGAAGCTGCTGGTGCTGTCGCATGCAAAGGTCATCTGCTATGACACCCCTGCCAATGTTTTTTCACGCGGGGATGAGCTGGAGCAGATCGGCCTTGCGCTGCCGCAGATTACGCGCATTTTTCACGGACTGCGCGAGAAAGGCATTGACTTTCCCGATGAAGTGTATACCGTGAAATACGGTGCTGAGCTTTTGCGGGCAAGATTGGAGGGGAGCGCACCGAAATGCTGAAGGATATCACGCTCGGACAGTTCTTTCCGATCAAAAGCGTTGTTCACCGCCTGGACGCCCGGTTCAAGATCGTTATTACGATGCTGTTTCTGGTGATGCTGTTCTGGGGACAGCGTGTCACGACACTTGCCGGCGGGCTGTTGTTTGTGATCGTCGCGACGGCCTGCTCACGGATTCCGCCGAAGATGATCCTGAAAAGCATCAAACCGATCGTTCCGGTACTGATTATCACCGGACTGTTTAATCTGCTGCTGCTGGACGGCGGAAAGACCTATTGGCGATGGAGATTCCTGCATATTACCGAGGAGGGCGTCCAGACCTCGGCATTTATGATCGTTCGCATCTGTTTACTGATTGCGGGAACCTCTCTGCTGACTTACACGACCTCGCCGATCGTTCTGACAGACGCAATCGAGTCGCTGCTGTCTCCGCTGAAAAAGCTGAAGCTGCCGGTGCATGAGCTGGCGATGATGATGACGATTGCACTGCGGTTTATCCCGACGCTGATCGAGGAAACAGACAAGATCATATCCGCGCAGAAGGCGAGAGGTGCCGATCTCGAAAGCGGCGGGCTGATGCAGCGCGCCAAAGCGATGACGCCGATCCTGATTCCGCTGTTTGTTTCGGCATTTCGCCGCGCAGAGGAGCTTGCATTGGCAATGGAGTGCCGCTGCTACCACGGCGGCGAGGGCAGAACCCGGCTCCGTGTTCTGAAAAGCGGGCTGCGGGATTACATGGCGCTGCTGTTTACGCTGGCGCTCTTTGCCGCAGTGATCATATGTAATGCGGTGGTGAAATTCTGATCATGAAGCGCAGCAAAAATCTGCTGTATCATTTTTTGAGCTTTCTGCTTCCGTGCGGCTGTATTCTGCTGATGTTTGTACTGGGCGGCAGATATCCGTTCGGTGCAGATACCGCACTGGAATCGGATGCTGCGATTCAGTATTACCCGTTTACGCTTCTGCTGAGACGGGTGCTGCATGCCGGCGAAAGTCTCCTGTATACATGGCGTGCAGGGCTCGGCATCAACCTCTGGAGCATGATTGCGTACTACAGCGTAAATATCTGGACGCTGATCTGCACGGTGCTGCCGGTGTCTGCGATTCCGCTGTTCCTGACGCTGTCGATCGGCATCAGGCTGGGGCTGGCCGGGCTGTTCTTTTCGGTTCTGCTGCGTACCGTCCGGGAGGAACTCGATCTGTCCGCAGTTATTTTTTCGGGCATGTATGCGCTGTGCATGTGGTATCTGGTAAATTTTTACCAGTTGATCTGGCTCGATACGGTCGCTCTGACGCCGCTTGTACTGGCCGGACTTTTGCGGATGACCCGTGACGGGAAATGCGGTCTGTATACAGCAGCGTTGTTTCTGTCACTGATCTGCAATCCTTATATGAGCTGGATGACCTGCCTGATGTGCGGCCTTTGCTGGATCGGTCTTTTGATCGTGCTGAAAAAGTCCGTTACATCGCTGCTGCGTGAGATCGGGCGCTTTCTCGGACATTCGCTGCTTGCGGCCGGGATGGGAGCAGTTCTGCTGATCCCGATGGCCTGTACGCTGTATGATTCTGCCGCGCCGGATACCGGAATTCCGGCTCTGACGCAGACAGAGTTCCCGTTCGGTGCGCTGTTTGGGCGCATGGTGAGCTTTACCTACCCGATCCTGCACATCGGAATGCCGAATCTGTCGTGCAGTATGCTTGCGGTACTTCTGATTTTCGGTTATCTGACGGCAGGGCAGATCCCGATGCGGGAACGAATTGTGACCGGTGCAATCCTGGCGCTGCTCATGGTCAGTCTCTGGTATTCGCCGCTGAGCTGGCTCTGGCACGGTTTCCACACACCGCATGGTTTTATTCACCGTTTTGCACATCTGGTGCCTCTGGTGATGATGTTTATGGGCTGGCGCTGCACAGTCACAATGTCAGACAACGGCGGGTGCAGACAGCTTCTGCGGCTGATTCCGATGCTGGCATTCGGCGCCGGGACAGTCGTCCTGTCACAGGTTTATGACACGACGGATATCCCGTTGGTGTCTGTGATTTTGCTTCTGATCTATGCGCTGCTCTACGGAATGCGTATGCTGAAGCCGCAGATGCGCGTTGTATTTCTGGGGCTGCTGTTTGCTGTGACCTGCGGGGAAACGCTGCTTGACGCATACCTCACTGCGGCGAATGCCTCCCGGCAGTTTGTTGCAGATGACCTGTATCCGGATGACGAAATGCAGGCGGCTGCTGATGCTGTGACAGCAGATGCGGCATCGCAGCAGCTCGAAGTGTACCGCACCGCAATGTATCCTTACCGCAGCTACAATCCGGAGCTGCTTTACGATATGCCATACGGCGGCAGCTTCTATGCTTCGCTGATTCCGGATTCATTATGCATATTCTGCGGCCGGCTCGGCATGGACTCCGGCACCGGGCTGAACTACTACTTCTATCAGGAGCTTCCGCCGCTTTCCATGCTGCTGACGGGTCTGCAATATACCGTCATGCCGGGTGCCAATCTGGACGATGGACTGTACAGGCAGCTTGGCGGCACATGGGGATATGCGTTCCGTGCTCCGATGCTCACCGGTTTCTGCATTCCGCAGGATTGCGGAGATCTGCCGGATCACACTGATTATATCGCAGTGCAGGAAACACTGTTTCATATGCTGACCGGCCGTGATGATACGCTTTATGAAACGCAGGATGCGCAAACGGATGCAACGGAAGGCGCGGCACTGACAGCAGGCGGCTTGCCTCACAGCTATCATGTGCAGACAAAGGAGAAACGCTCCACGCTGACATTTACATTCACTGCGGAGCGGGACGGCTGGTATGTCTATCATCTGGATATGGAAAGCACACTCGCTGACACGCTGAAGTTCTATCGGATCGAGGCGAACGGAAGCATCATCGCCGAGGATCATTATGCATTCGGCGGCGGATTTGTGCAGATGCCGTATCTGACACAGATCGGCAGGCTTTCAGCCGGTGATACAGTGACGGTAACTCTGCGTGCATCTGAGCAAACAGCGGGTGATATCTGCGTTTATACAGCCCGTCAGGACAATGATCTGTTCGAGAAAGCCTATCACAGCTTTGCTGCGAACAGTATGAAGCTGACCGAATGGTCAGACACCCGCATTCGCGGGCAGATTACGGCCGGTGACGGGCAGATGCTGTATCTGCCGGTGCCGTATGACCGCGGCTGGACTGCTTACGCGGATGGGAAACGGGTTCCCATCCGGCGCGTATTCGGGGCGATGTGCGGTGTTCCGCTCGGCAGCGGCACACATGAGATCGAACTTCGCTTTTTCCCGCGCGGACTTTGGTGCGGCATTGCGGTCAGTGCAGGCTCGGTTCTGATATTGGCTGCCATGTCCCTTTCCAACCGCAAAAAACGAAAACAAAGGCAGGAGGTCTGAGCTTGCGGACAATCAAAATGACGATCGCATACCGCGGGACACGCTATCACGGCTTTCAGCGGCAGCCGAATGCACAGACCGTGCAGGGCGCACTGGAACAGCAGCTTTCCCGCGTGCTGAACGGGCAGACAAGTGTATACGGCTGTTCGCGGACAGATACCGGTGTGCATGCGAATGAATTTGTGCTGCATTTTCACACAGAGCGGGAGATCCGCTGCAAGAATCTTGTGCGGGCGCTGAACGGATATCTGCCCGATGACATTTCTGTGCTTTCGGCAGAGGATGCCACCTCGGATTTTCATGCACGGTTTGACTGCCGCGGTAAGGAATACCTGTACCGCATCCACTGTCACGAAAGCAAGAACCCGTTTTTGACGGATCTGGCGTTTCACTACAGGCGTCCGCTCGATCTGGAGAAGCTGAAAGAGGCTGCCGATGCGGTCGTCGGAACACATGATTTCCACAGCTTCTGTGCGCAGGCTAAGCCCGAGTCCGATTGTGTCCGCACGATTTACGGAACTTCACTTCAGCGCGACGGAGCCGATGTCCGCATCTATATTCGCGGGGATGGCTTCCTGTATAATATGGTTCGTATTTTCGTCGGGACGCTGCTGGATATCAATGAGGGCGTATTCCTGCCGGATGCGATGCCCGGGATCCTCGCCGCCAAGAACCGTCTTGCAGCCGGCAGAACCGCAATGGCTCACGGACTGTACCTGAACCGCGTGTTCTATACCGATGAGGTCACAGACAGCCGGTTCGGCCATTTATAAACATGAGAACGGAGAAACAGATGACAAAGAATGTGCAGAAGCCAAAGGCAGCAAAGCAGAAGAAAAAAAATATTTATGCGATGCGGCAGCAGAAAAAGCGCAGAAAGCTCCTGAAGCGATGCGGTGTGTTCCTGCTGCTCGTCATGGCGGTGCTTGTGCTGTATCAGCGGCGGGATTCGTGGATGCCGAAGCTGGAAACAATCGGACTGCGCCACAGTGCCGGTCAGCAGGAGCAGGAATCAAGCGGAAAATTTCCGCTGTACGTGACCGGCGGCAGTGATTATCAGATCGGCGCGGCAGACGGTGATCTGACTGTTCTGACTGACAGCTACCTCAACTTTTATGAGACAGGCGGATCCCTTGACGCTGCAAGACAGCACACCTACGGAAGTGCCATGCTTCAGACAGCCGGAGATTACGCACTGGTCTATGAGAGCGGCGGAACCCATTTCCGGCTGGATACGCCTCAGAAGGAACTGTTCGAGAAAACAGTCTCGGATTCGATCATTTTCGGGCGCGTTTCTTCAGAAGGAAAAATCGTCCTGATTACCGGCTCGGAAACCTGTGCCTGTAAGATGTACGTCTTTAACGTGAAAGGCCAGCAGATCTATAAGCGGGACTGCGTAGAGGATATCTGTGATGTCTGCTTCCATTCTGACGGGAACGGCTGCTGTGCAGTCAGTGTCTATGTACAGGAGGGAATGCTGAAATCTGTCGTCCATTCTTACAGTTTTACGTCAAAAGAGGATCTTTGGCACAGTCAGGCACTTGACATGCTCGCCGTTTCGGTATATAATACAGGTGAGGGAAATGTTTTTGTGCTTGGAGATACCCGGTGCGCCTTTTTGAATTCAGAGGGTATTGTTCAGAGCAGCTATAACTACCCGGATGCACTGGCAGACTGTGCAGTCCGCAATGACCGTGCGGTACTGATGCTTTCCAATCAGGAGAAGCGGACATATTCTGTCGTGATTCTGAACGGTAATGCAAACGCTCCGGTCGTGCGCAGCTATGAAAAAGAGATAAAGGATATCGGGCTGCTTGCTGACGGAAATGTTCTGGTTCAGCTTCGCTCCGGCATCGACAAGCTGTCGGAGACAGGCGCTGTGCTTCAGCAGATTGATGTGTCTGACAGCTATGACGGCTTTCTCAGCATCGGTTCCTATCTGTTTATGCACGGGTATCAGCACATTGACCGGATCGAACATCGGGGGTAAGCACAGTAATAATCCCGGACAGAACAAAAGCGGGGGATTCAGGAGGAAAAAAGCATGGGCAGTCAATTCTGGTGGATTTTTGATGCCTTGGTCATTCTGGTGGCAGGGTATGTACTCTACACCAACATCAAACGCGGCATGACAAAGGTCATGGTGCTCAGTATCGGTTACATTATCGCGACCTTTCTGGCTTCGGTCATTGCAGCATTCGGCGCGCAGCCGGTGTATGAGTCCGTGGCACAGAACAGCAATGTTTCGGCAGTTGAAGCGGTCAATGAGCATGTGAATCTCTCAGACGCCTTTGCTGAGATGATCAACAGTCAGGATTACGGTTTCCACTGTACCGGGAAGGACATTTCATCGCTTCTCGAGAAAAAGGATTATGTGCAGTTTGACCATGCTTTGTATGAATTTGCAGACAGAAAAAGCAACGGTACTGTCGGCGATGAAGGCGATTTCCGTGTGCTTGTGAAAAAGACCTTTATTCAGGCCTACGGCGAAGCGATGGGCGATAAGCTCCCGCGCTATGCGCAGACCTCTTTTGAGACGCAGGTCAATACGAACAGCGAAGTGATGCGAGGGATCGTTTCTGCACTGTACGACAGAAGCCGTACCACACGCGAAACGGCTGAGGAGATCGAGACGCTGTTTGCAGAGGAGGCAACCGTTGAGGTGCTCCGTATTTTCATATACCTCATCATCCTGTCCGTTCTGATGGTCATTGCTGCGGTTATCAATTCCGTTCTGCAAAATCGTATGTTCTTTAATCTGACGGCTGCGAAAGAACGGTTTTACGGCGGACTGTTCGGCTTGCTTGAGGTCGGTGTGATGCTGATTCTGCTGACGCTGCTCGTCCGGCTGCTTGTGCTGCTCGGCGGAGGAAAAATGTTCTGCTTCAGTGATGAAGCGATCAACAAAACATTCCTGTTCAAGTTTTTATACGGTCATCTCTCTGCTCTGCTTTGAGCCGGGGGGAACCGAACATTCAGGCGGTAACCCCGCCGGAAGGGATACAGAAGATACATGGTATTATGCAGTAATTGTAAGAAACGCCCGGCTGTTGTCTTTATTACGTCCATGCACGGGACCGAGAAGAAGAACGAAGGCTTTTGCCTGGTTTGTGCGAAAAAGCTGAATATTCCGCAGGTCGCTGAATATATGGAGCACATGGGCATCTCGGATGAGGATATCGAGATGATGAGTGACCAGATGATGGATCTGATGGATGACGATAATTTTGAAATGGGCGGTGCGAGCACGCTGCCCGGATTCATTCAGCGTTTGTTTACCGACCGTCCGGTCAAGGAGGAGGAAAAACGGGAAGAAAAGCGCGAGGAACCGCTGAAGTCGAATACCGGATTCCCCAAGCGCGGAGAAAAGCCGCAGGATTCCGGAAGCGGCCGTGAACGGAAAAAGCGTCATGAAAAGCAGAAAGAGCCGAAGTATCTCGGCAGCTATTGCACAAATCTCAGCAAAAAAGCTGAGGAAGGGCAGATGGACGGCGTAATCGGCCGTGATGCAGAGATCGCGCGCGTCATTCAGATACTGTCACGCCGCCAGAAGAATAATCCCTGCCTGATCGGTGAGCCGGGTGTCGGAAAAACAGCCGTTGCAGAGGGCATTGCTCAGCGGATTGCTTCCGGTGATGTTCCGTTCCATCTGAAGGACAAAAAGCTGTATCTCCTTGACATGACCGCACTTGTCGCCGGCACCCAGTTCCGCGGACAGTTTGAGAGCCGCGTGAAGGGACTGGTCGAGGAGGTCAAGGAGCAGGGGAATGTTATCCTGTTTATTGACGAGATCCACAGTCTGGTCGGCGCAGGCGATTCCGAGGGCTCGATGAATGCTGCAAATATCCTGAAGCCTGCACTTTCCCGCGGCGAGGTTCAGGTCATCGGTGCGACAACATTTACGGAATACCGCAAATACATTGAGAAGGACGGCGCACTGGAACGCCGGTTCCAGCCTGTAAAAGTCGATGAACCGACTGTCGAAGATACCGTTGAGATCCTCAAGGGCGTTGCGAAGTATTATGAACAGTTCCACCGGGTCAGCATCTCTCCCGCGATGCTCCGGCTCTGCGCAGTGCTCTCTGAGCGCTATATCACCGACCGTTTTCTGCCGGATAAGGCAATCGACCTGCTGGATGAGAGCTGCGCATATGTCAGCATCCGTCATCCCGAGCTGACTGAGCTTGAGCGGCTCGAAAAGGAGATCGCTGAGCGTGAGGAGGAGGTCGAGGATATCGAATCGGACAGCAATCCGGATTATCAGCAGCTTCAGATGAAAAAGGGTGAACTCATTCCGCTGAAGGCAAGACAGAAGGAGCTGACGGAAAACCCGGTCAGCGTTTCGGTCGAAGCCGGCGATCTGGCACATGTCATTGAGATCTGGACGGGTATTCCGGCCAATAAGATCGAGGAGACAGAATACGCAAAGCTCCGTGACCTTGAAGCGCATCTGAGTGAGCACATCATCGGTCAGGAGGAGGCAATCAAAGCGCTGACCCGTGCAATCAAGCGCAGCCGTGTGCAAATGTCTGCACGCCGCAGACCGGCGTCGTTTATCTTTGTCGGCCCGACCGGTGTCGGCAAGACGGAATTGGTCAAGGTGCTCTCCAATGAGCTGTTTGATTCGACGGAACCGCTGATTCGCCTTGACATGACGGAGTACATGGAAAAGCATGCAGTTTCCCGCATGATCGGTTCGCCTCCGGGCTACGTCGGCTATGATGAGGCCGGTCAGCTTACGGAAAAGGTGCGCCGCAGACCGTATTCCGTGATATTGTTTGATGAGATCGAAAAGGCGCATCCGGATGTCATGAATCTGCTGCTGCAAATTCTGGATGAGGGTCATATTGATGATGCACAGGGCAGAAATATCAACTTTGAGAATACGATCATTATAATGACCTCGAATGCAGGCAGTACCGACAAGAGTACCGGTGTCGGCTTTAACCGTACAGAGGAGGAAATCTCCAGCGAAAAGGCACTGAAGGCG
>CAMNJD010000355.1 GCA_946540705.1 uncultured Ruminococcus sp.
CGACCCGCAAGCTTTTTGAAAAAAGCTTGACCAAAAACTTTGGATGACATCGCCGGAAGCGTGATAAAAACACCCCGGTCGGCCACTCCCCATAGCGCAAAGCACTTGAAAAAAGCAGCGTTTTATGCTGTAACCGGGCAGTGCCCGGCTCCGATTTTGCCCCCATGCTGTCTGACTGTAATTTTTTCTGACCGCTCCCATTGCACTTTTCCGCATAATATGCTATAATAGTAGATGTAAAAAGTGCGCTGCTGATTATGCGGCGACAGAAAGGAGGCGTGCATTCCGCACAAGATCGGAATGTACGGTTGATTTATGCATACATTTGAAACGACCGGCGCACCGGATACCTATTTCGGCTGCAATGTTTTCAATGAACAGGTGATGCGCAGCACCCTGCCCAGGAAAGTGTATGAGGCGGTCATGAGCACCAGAAGAATGGGGACGCCGCTTCCGCGTGAGGCCGCAGACGTCGTTGCCGCAGCAATGAAGGACTGGGCTGTCTCCCACGGCTGCACACACTTCACCCACTGGTTCCAGCCGATGACCGGTGTCACGGCCGAAAAGCATGATGCGTTCCTCACTCCCGCAGGCAGCGGCGTCATCCTCGATTTCTCCGGCAAGGAGCTCATCAAGGGCGAACCGGATGCATCATCCTTCCCCTCCGGCGGACTGCGCGCAACCTTTGAGGCACGCGGCTATACCGCCTGGGATCCGACCTCCGATGCCTTCATCAAGGACAGAACCCTCTGCATCCCGACCGGTTTTGTCTCATATACCGGCGAGGTGCTCGACAAAAAAACCCCGCTGCTCCGTTCTATGGAGGCCGTCAGCCGCGCCTGCGTGCGCATGCTGCGCCTGTTCGGCAATACCGCCGTTCACCGCGTGACGACTGCCGTCGGCCCGGAGCAGGAGTATTTTCTCATCGACAAGGAAAGCTACGATGCGCGTGAGGACCTCATCCTGACCGGCAGAACCCTGTTCGGCGCAATGCCGCCAAAGGGCGAGGAAATGGACGACCATTACTTCGGCAACCTCACACAGCGCGTTTCCGATTTCATGCGCGAGCTGGACGAGGAGCTCTGGAAGCTCGGCATTTATGCGAAAACCGAACACAACGAGGTCGCTCCCGCACAGCATGAGCTGGCTCCGGTCTATACGACATCCAATATCGCGGCTGACCACAATCAGCTCACCATGGAGCTGATGAAAAAGACTGCGCTGAAGCACGGCCTGGTCTGCCTGCTGCACGAAAAGCCCTTCGCGGGCATCAGCGGCTCGGGCAAGCACAACAACTGGTCTGTTTCGACCGACGACGGCCAGAATCTTCTCGACCCGGGCGATACCCCGCAGGAGAATATGATCTTCCTGCTGACGCTCTGTGCCATTCTCAAGGGCGTCAAGGAATATGCGCCGCTGCTGCGGCTCTCCTCTGCCTCTGCGGGCAATGACTGCCGACTCGGCGGAAACGAAGCGCCGCCGACTGTCATCTCGGTGTTCATCGGCGACGATCTCCAGAAGGTGCTCGATGCGATCGAACAGGGCAAGCCGCTCGACGGCAACGGCAAGGAGCGCTTCAATCTCGGCGTTGATGCGATCCCGCAGTTCCGCAAGGACTCCACCGACCGCAACCGCACATCCCCGATGGCATTCACCGGAAACAAATTCGAGTTCAGAATGCTCGGCTCGGCAGATTCGATCTCCTGCTTCAATTTCGTCATGAACACGATCTTCGCGACCGAGATCACGCAGTTCTGCGAGGAGCTCGAACAGGCTGAAGACTTCACTGCCGCCCTGCATGACCTGCTCGTGCGGACGATCCGCGAAAACAAGGACATCATCTTCAACGGCAACGGCTACGGCGATGAATGGTTCGCGGAGTGCAAACGCCGCAATCTGCCCAACTACCCGTCTACGGTCGAGGCGCTGATGCAGTATGACCGCGACGAGTTCGTGAAAATTTTTGAGGCACAGAATGTCCTGAGCCGCGCTGAGATCACCTCCCGCAAGGAGATCCTGCTCGACAACTACAGCAAGACCGTCGGCATCGAGGCTCGCACCATGCTCGACATGGCACGGAAAAAGATCCTGCCCGTGTGCATTTCCTACACCCGGCAGCTCTGTGAGTCGATCACACTGAAAAACAGCCTCTCACCGATGCTGAACATCAGCTCCGCGGTCGAGGATGCGCTGGCCTCGGAGATCAGCGACCTCACCGCCGGCCTCTATGATGCGATCGAGGATCTCCGCGAGCATCTTGCCGCCGCAGCAGCCGTACATCCGGTCACGGAGCGTGCAGCAGCCTTCCGCAAGGGCGTTGTCCCGGCGATGGAGCGCCTGCGCACCACGGCCGATGCGCTTGAGGTGCTGATCCCGCAGGATCAGTGGCCGTTCCCGGCATACTCCGAAATCCTCTATAACATCTGATCTCCACACAAATGCGCGAAAATCAACTATACCGGATCGTGCCGCCGCTGCTGACATGGTTTGCGGAGCATGCCCGCGATCTGCCGTGGCGGCACGACCGTGAGCCGTATCACGTCTGGCTCTCGGAGATCATGCTCCAGCAGACAAGGGTTGAGGCAGTGAAGCCGTATTATGCGCGGTTTCTTGCCGCGCTGCCCGATCCCGCTGCACTGTGCCGGTGCGAGCCGGACATGCTGATGAAGCTCTGGGAGGGGCTGGGCTATTACAGCCGCGCCCGCAATCTGCAAAAGGCCGCGCAGCAGATCATGACGGAATACGGCGGAGAATTCCCGCGCAGCTATGCGGAAATCCGCAGACTGGCCGGCATCGGCGACTACACCGCCGGCGCAGTCTCCTCGATCTGCTTTGACAGCCCTGAGCCCGCCGTTGACGGCAATGTCCTGCGCGTCTATACGCGGCTGCTGGGCGATGCCCGCTGTACGGATGACCTGAAGGTCAGGCGTGCGATCCGCGATACGCTGCGGACGGTCTATGAACAGACGCAGACCGGTCAGCGCGGACAGCTCACACAGGCGCTCATGGAGCTCGGTGCAACGGTCTGTGTCCCGAACGGCACACCGCACTGCACGGAATGTCCGCTGGCCGGACAGTGTGAGGCGCACCGAGCCGGAACTGTCTCGGAATATCCGGTGCGGAAAGCGAAAAAAGCACGCAGAATCGAGGAATACACAGTCTTTATCCTACAGTGCGGCAATGAGATCGCGGTGCGGAAGCGGCCGGATTCCGGTCTGCTTGCGGGACTCTGGGAGCTGCCGCATCTCGACGGCGCAATGGATGCGCAGGCCGCCGCGGATGCCGCCGCACAGTGGAAAACCGGTGCGTCGGAGCTGCTGTCTGTGAGGCGCCGCACCCACATCTTTACGCATATCGAATGGCACATGACCTGCGTCCACCTGACCGTTACAAAAAAGCCGCCCTGCTTCACATGGGTGAATGCAGCACAGCTTGCAGAGGAGACTGCGCTCCCGACCGCATTCCGCATCTGTCTGCCCGGGTAATTCAAAATCACAAACAGAAAGAATGATTTTCCATGAACAGTTCAAACCATGAATCAAAGAAAAACGCTTCTCCCAAAAATCATATCCGAATCATGCTCGTCATCCTGATCTTGTTGGCGGGAACGGCATTGATCTTTGTTTCGGAACTGTTTTTGCACGATATACGTCACAGGGCGTTTGAAGATGTCGCTACCGGTAAGAGTTCGGCTGCCTTGGACAAGATCCTGTCAAATACTGTCTATGCCGACCTGATACAGGGGGCAGTGCTGATCCTGTTCCTGCTCCTGATTTTTCTGCTGGCTCGCGGTGCAGCAAGGCTTGGCCGCAGCAAAAGCTGATGAAAGGATCCTGTCACGGGCGGCCGCTCCCGTCAGCCGAAAGCGATTTTGCAAATGTTCAGATTACCGGTCATCTGCTCTGACCGGTCAGAAAGGATGGTTTCTATGACCTACAAAGAGGAATTTATCAGATTCATGACCGAATGCGGCGTGCTGACCTTCGGCGATTTCACGCTGAAATCCGGAAGAAAGGCTCCGTATTTCATCAACACCGGAAACTATAAGACCGGCCGGCAGCTCTGCCGCCTCGGCGAATACTATGCCGCATGCATACAGGAGCATAACCTGAAGGCCGATGTGCTGTTCGGGCCGGCCTACAAGGGCATCCCGCTCGCAGCCGCCGCAGCGATCGCACTCTGGAAGGAGCACGGCATTGAGGTCGGCTATGCCTATGACCGCAAGGAGGTCAAGGATCACGGCGAGGGCGGCATGATCGTCGGCTCGAAGCTCGGCGACGGCACAAAGGTCGTGCTGATCGAGGACGTCATGACCTCCGGCAAGGCACTGCGCGAGGTGTACCCGAAGCTGAAGGCTGTCGCTGACGTCGATATCACCGGTATGATTATCACCGTTGACCGGCAGGAAAAGGGCCTGAACAGCAGCAAATCCGCTGTGCAGGAGGTCAGGGAGGAATTCGGCATCAACGTCTGTTCGATCGTCACCGTGAACGATATCATCGCAGCGATCGAGAACGGCATCGTTGACGGCAAGGCCTATCTCCCGCAGATGCTCGCCTACAGAGAGCAGTACGGCGTCAACTGAGCCGCAGAGCATCCGGAGAGCATGAAGATCAAACGGGAGAAACCCGGACAGCGCGTCACCCGGCCGCACAGCGCTCTGCGCACCGCGGCGCTGCTCGTGCTGGCCGTGACACTGCTGTTCTGCGTCTGGCTGACGGGCGGCGCGGTCGCTTACGGCTGGATCGAGCACGCCGACCACTACGGCAGCGAATTTGCAGCATACGGTAAGATATACTATGCCGCGGGCGGGCTCATGTCGCTCGGTGCGGCGCTGTATCTGTTCCGGCTCGACCTGCCTGCGCTGATCCTCGATGTCTGCGCCTATGTGCCGATGCTTGTGATCCTGCTGCGGGCAATGAACACTGCGGAGGAAAACGGCTGGAGCGGTCAGACAGAGGCCAGCTTCGGCATGCAGGCCGCAGAGAAATGGCGGAACGGGATGATGTGGAATGCCGTACCGTTTCTGCTGCTGGCGATTCTGTCGCTGACGCGCTTCTTCTCGCACGATGCGCGGGTGCAGCGGCATGAACGGTTCATGGAAAAGGAGCGCGAGCGCAGCCGCCCCGCACCCTCGATTCTCGGCGGCGAAACGCCTCCGGCCGACATGCCGCGACATAAGCCGTCAAGGAACGGCCAAGGCGGTCAGAAAGCTGCAAAATCTGACCGCAAGAAGAAAAAACAGTAACGAAAATCCACGTATATATGTGCAAAATCGCAGAATCTGAATCGTTTGCACAAACTCGACATCATGTTAGCTGATTCGAGGTTCTTCGCTCTTGCTTTTCGATTTCCTTCGTGATAAAATGGAAACATAAAGCAAAAGGAGGTAGAACCATGCAAAAGCAAGTCAAGGTTCTGATCGGCGATGACACGGCGGAGTACGGTGTATCCTGCGCCAGTGTCCTTCGCGCACAGGGCATGTATGCCTATACAAGACCGAAGAACGGAAACACCGTCCTCGAATCCATAAAGAATGATACACCCGATGTCGTTGTGGTCGATGCGATCCTGCCGCATATGGACGCGATCGAGCTCATGAAGCAGGCAGGCGCAAACGGCGGCAAGCGTCCGGCGTTTATCGTGACCTCGTCCTACGACAACAGCTTCGTCGAGCAGCAGGTCATGCAGAACGGCGCGGCATATTTCATGCTCAAGCCCTTTGACCTCAATGTCCTCGGCGAGCGGATCTCGCTGCTGACAAATAAGCAGCCCCTTGGTGCCTTCACCAGCCGTGCAGGACAGGATCTCGCGATCACCATTACCGATATCATCCATCAGCTCGGTGTTCCGGCACATATCAAGGGCTATCACTATCTGCGCAGCGCGATCGTCAGCGCCTATCATGACCCCGCGCTGCTCGAAAGCGTGACCAAACAGCTCTATCCGCAGGTCGCCGCACAGTTCAGCACAACCCCCTCAAGGGTCGAACGGGCGATCCGCCATGCGATCGAAATTGCCTGGGACAGAGGCAACCTCGATACCCTGAATTCATTTTTCGGTTATACCGTCAACACCTGCAAGGGCAAGCCGACCAATTCGGAGTTTATTGCCCTGATCACAGATAAACTGCGGCTGCAAAATCAGAATCAGCACTGATTCCGATGCGCGGCCGGATCCAGGAGGATTCTCATGAACAAAATCAAGATCAATCCCGAAGCACTCGCGGAAAATCCGTTTGAGCTGATCGGCAAGGACTGGTTTCTGCTGACGGCAGGCACACAGGAGCAGGGCTTCAATTTCATGACCTGCTCATGGGGACAGATGGGCGTGCTCTGGAACAAGCCCAGCGTCACCTGCTATGTGCGGCATTCGCGCCACACCTTCGGGTTCATCGAACAGCAGGATACCTTCACGCTGAGCTTCTTCGGACAGGAGCAGCGCAGGGCGCTCGGCTTTGCGGGCTCGCATTCCGGCAGAGACTGCGATAAGACCGCTGAGACGGGTCTGCATCCGATCACGCTTGAGGGCGGCGTCAGCTTCGAGGAGGCCAAGCTCACGCTGGTCTGCAAAAAGCGCTTCGCTGCCGACCTCAATATTGCCGATCTGCCCGCAGACATTGCCGCGGACTTCTATGCAGACAGCGACACCCACAGAATGTACATCGGTGAGATCATCGCCGCATATATGTAATCAGCAAGCCGTACACGGTATAACGTGTGCGGCTTCAGTCTGTAGAAAAAGTGTCTCCGACGGATTTATATTGAGGGCGCCGCCCTCAAACTCCCGCTTAAGGGCTACTAGCCCTTAAGAATC
>CAMNJD010000356.1 GCA_946540705.1 uncultured Ruminococcus sp.
TTTTGGAAGAGGGACGCCCTGCGATAGAGGGCGTCCCTAGGCAAATCGCTGGGCGATTTGCAGACAATCTAACAAATACAAACCTCCCTTGTTGTTACAGAAACCACCTAAAATGTTATTTGCCCAGAAATATAACATCCCGTATTTTGATCTCGGCACAGCAATGACCAATGACTTCAACAAGCGCGATTACAACACCGTGAAGAAATACGACATGGGCGGTGCAGTCGGCGGCTCAGACTTTACGCATCTCACTGAGACCGGTGCAAATATCACGGCAGGCATCATTTGCGGCGGTATCAAAACCACGAATATTCCGCTTGCAAAGGAAGTGAAATAACCAAAAACACTCTGCGCAAATCGGTCATGAGAATGCACAAATCGGTTATTGAATGATTGCGCAGAAAGCACTATAATATGATTAGTAAGCGCGGCAGCAGTTACAGCAGCGCAGTCTCCCCCTTTCTGCGCTGCCCGGGCTTTCTGCTGCGGATTGCTCAAATCTCAGGATGAGCTGAGCCGATCGCGGCAGGCGGTTGTGCACGCAATCTGCCTGCATGCTTTCGGCATCCTGACCGAAAACAATTTTCGCGCAGGATTGGATCAGTGTTTTCTTGAATTTGTTTTGCATTCTCATAATAGTCCCCTGTGACTGCGGTATCGCACATGATAACTGTGCGGTGCCGTCTTTTTTTATTGACAATCTATTTGTTTCGTGATATACTGATAACAGCAAATGCGAAGGGGGGGGATCAGTTTGCAGAAACGGCTCGGTGTTATCATTCCGTCGGTTGTCGATCCGCTGGATTATGAATTTCTGAACGGTATTTCCGATGCTGCAAAGCGGCTTGGCTATGATGTTCTGATCTATACCGGCATATATAATTCGCACTGCGATTTGCAGCAGGACAGCTATATCCGCGGCTTGGAAAATATCTATTCACTGCCCGCAGTGCAGCGGCTGGACGGCATTCTTTTTGCCGCAGAGCGATTCCGCAATCCTGCCGTGCGCGAAGCAATCCGGCGGCAGCTCATGCAGACCAATATTCCCTGCCTTGTTACATACGATGATCTTCTTCCGTTTGACAGCATACAGCCGCGTCAGCAGGAAAGTATATACCGCCTGACAAAGCATCTGATCGGGGAGCACGGATGCAGAACGATCTACTGCATATCCGGTCCCGAGGGCAATCAGGCATCCGAAGAACGGATCGCCGGATACCGTCAGGCGATGCTGGAGGCCGGCCTTCCCTTCCGGAACGACTGGATTTTCTACGGTGACTTCTGGAAAACTGTTCCGGCGGAGGTCGGATGCAGGATCGCGGAAGGCAGTATCCCGATGCCGGAGGCTGTCGTCTGCGCAAGCGACACGATGGCAGCAGCGCTCTGTGAAGCCCTGATGCAGCGTGGGATCTCCGTTCCCGGTCAGGTCAGGGTCACAGGCTATGACGGCGGCTGGGATGCCTGGCTGAATCAGCCAAGCATTACAACGGTCGAGGGGCGCGAACGGCAGTTCGGTGAGGACGCGGTGCTGACGCTGCATGAGATGATTACCGGAGAGCCGGCAGGCTTTTCTGCCGTAAAGCAAACGATCCGCTACGGCGGGAGCTGCGGCTGCGAGCCGGCAAAAATGCCGCAGACGCCTGATTCTCCGGTCGATGCGTATTTTCGCGCAAGGGTGCGGAATCAGATGCATAAGCGGACATTTCTGGCATCGGATCTGTTCGCGCATACCGGCGGCGCCTCCACACTGAATGAGTGGATCACAAAGACGGACAGCGTCGGTCATGTTCTGCCGAACTGGGTCTGGCTCGATATCTGTCTCTGCCGTGACTGGTGCATGGATTTTGCATATCCCGAGCGATTCCGGCAGGTCGGTTTCCATGACAAAATGCTGCTTGCCCTTTCCAAGCGGCGCGGGCAGAATGCACCGGATCAGTATGAATTTGATACGCGGGACATTCTCCCCGCACTCTGCAAGCCGCATGAGCCGCTGCTGATTCTCATGACCTCGCTGCATTCGCACGGTCAGATCTTCGGCTATCTGGCGAGCGCCTATGCAAAGCCGGCGGATATAGAGCCGGATGCGTTCTACACAAACTGGTGCGATGCAGCCGCGCACGGTCTGTATCAGCTTCAGCAGGCGATGTATATGGAACACCGGCGCAGGCAGATCCCGGTTCTTTCCTCACATGATGCGGAGACCGGTCTCTATAACCGCCGCGGATTCGCGGAGCATCTGCATGATATTCTGTACCGGCCCTATGCGGAAACAGAAACACCGCTGCTGATCCTGATCGGCATTTTGCCGGAGCCGCACAGTGCACCGGATTATGATCCTGCGCTGCTGCTCGGCAATGCGCTGCGTGACATCCTGCCGGAAAACGGCTTCCTTGCGCGGATGCGGCAGAATGTTTTTGCCGTGACGATCCCGGCAGAAACGGGAAAGGATGACAGCGGGATCGCAAGCAGTCTGAGCGTATCGGCGGAGCACCGGATGCAGCATCTGCGCGGCAAGGCAGATATTCCGGTTCCGCGCCTGATCTCCTCGGAGCAGCGTCTGACGCAGGAGACACTCGCGAAGGCTGCGGCAGCGGTTGAAGAATGTGAACAGGCACTGCTGGAATGCATTTCTGCGGCATCTGCCTATGCGCCGGATTACAAAGAGATGCTGCCAAAACTGCGCAGCGAGATCATGGCAAATCCGCAGCGAGAATGGGATATTGAATTGATGGCAAAAGAGATCGGCATCAGCCGGAGCCATTTGCAAAGGCTCTATAAACAATTTTTCTCGGTCAGCTGTCTGGACGATGTCATCACGGCGCGCATAAACAAGGCAAAAAGCCTGCTCAGGCATACGGATCTGCGAATCCAGGAGATCGCCGTGCAATGCGGCTATCAGAATGTATCGCATTTCATGCGGCAGTTCAAAGACAAATGCGGCGTTACAGCCATGCAGTACCGCAAACAAAACACTTAAACGACGGTCTTCCGCTCCGGGATGACCGCCGTTTTTTATGATACAAAACTGCATGAAAATGAGAAAATCGGTGATTGCTGAATTCTTCCGTTTCCGGTAAAATAAACGGGTATGTATCTTTTTAGGTGGTTGACAAATTCCGGTTAACACAAATATCTTTTTCCGCACCCATATCAAAAGTTTCGCTCAAGCCTTTT
>CAMNJD010000357.1 GCA_946540705.1 uncultured Ruminococcus sp.
GCGCATACGGCATTGCGGTCGGCGGCACGCCGTTCTATGTGCTGAACAATACCGACAGCACCATGACCAAGGTGCCGGACGTGGTGATGCTGAACGATTCCGAGGCTCAGAGCCGCATCACAGGTGCGGAGCTGGTTGCGAAGATCACAAAGGGCGACTATTCCGATCAGGTCGCGGAGGGGCTGATCGTCAATCAGGACACCCGCCCCGGCATTTCCGTGCAGAAGGGCGCGACGGTCAATATGATCATGAGCCTCGGGCCGGTGAAAATAAAGCTCGAGGATGTCACAGGCATGAAGATCGACGAGGCACAGGACTTTCTGGAAGATATGGGCTTTGTCGTTGAGATTGTGCCGGAGAGCTCCAATGTTCCGGCGGATTATGTCATTTCGCAGAGCGAAGCCCCGGGACTGTACCCCAAGGGCACGACCGTGACGCTTTCAGTTTCGCAGGGCATGCGCAGTCTTGATCTTTCCAAGACGGTCATAATCGGGTCATATGTCGGGCAGCAGTACGACAAGGTGCGCAGACAGCTTGAGGAAAACGGCATCTATGTTGAGAAGGTGACGGAATACAGCGACAAGGCCGAGGGCATAATCCTCGCGCAGAGCATTGATGCGGATACCAAGGTGCAAACAGGCACGACGATCACGCTGACGGTCAGCGCCGGTGAGCAGACGGTCGAGCTGCGGAGCTATACCGCGTGGAATTACCGCGAGGCCTACCGCGATCTCGCTGCACTGGGCTTCACGCAGATCGAGATGAACTATGTCCAGAATACGCTCTATGAAAAGGATCTGGTTGTCGGGCAGAATATCGAAGCGGGAACCGTTGTGAAGCCGGCGAATACAAAAATCGTGCTTTCGGTCAGCAACGGCGGGGACGCGAATGCAGGGGCTCCGGAAGTAGAGGTTTATTCCGCATTTCAGAATAATCAAGGTCAACAGTATAATCAACAACAGCAAAATGGCCAATTACCAGCAAGTAATTCTGGTTCAAATCCCCATGTGGTTCAAGGTCGATCTTCGGTTGGAAACCATGTGGGCGAAAAGTATGAGGATGTTGCTCAATCTTTACAATCAATGGGATTTAAGGTTCAATATAGAGAAGTTGAGGACTCATATTCTCCGTATCATACAATTTTGAGCCAATCACCAGTAAATGAATCTTATATTGACCCTAAAACCGTTACTGTTGTGTTTACGATTTCTAAATCAACACAAGATTATATAGTTGAAGATGTAGATAATTATATATGCCAAAACCAGGATACCATCATCGGATGGCGTTTCCCACTCTCTGAGATGACAGATAACTGGATGAATTTTTATAAGGCAACATATATATTAGAACTTGATCCACATTCTGATACTGAGAATAAACCGGGTGACCCGGGATATGGCTCATTTGGCGGAGGGTTCGCTTGGCATACAGAATCTGGCTACGATCAGCATGAGTACGCTTTTGAGTATAATCAAGACATTGACGAATATCACCAATATGGAGAGGGAGATAGCTACTATGATGATAGATATTATGGTACATTAGAATATTTGGGCGGTAATCAATATGAATTGACGCTGGATTACAGTATTTTTACGCAAAGTCCGGATGACGAATGGTTAGCCATTTATCTTTGGCATTGGTGGGGTATCAAGTTCAAAGTGTGTTCGGCCACGTTTTATTTCAAATGAGTTTATTGCTTTTCCCCTGCCTACGGGCAGGGGATTTTTCTGTCCGGGCGGGGATTTCATAATTGGTTCACAATTTACGCTGCCATTTAAGGATTATTTCACAATTTTCATGCTAGAATGAAACCACAGCCGGGGGATTGACAAAAATGACCGGATACGGTATCATTACAGCAAAGGAGATTGCGATATGTTTTGGAGAATCCTGAAAAAAGACCTCAAACGCAAAAAGGCCATGAACATCATACTGCTGCTGTTCGTGGCGCTGGCGGCGATGTTCGTCGCGAGCAGTGTCAATAACATTATTACCGTAATGAACGGGCTCGACCACTATTTCGAGGAGGCGCACCTCGACTGCGACTACATTGTCATGGCGATGGACCGTGAGACAGATTTCGATGCTCTGTTCAGCGAGGCGGACTGTGTGCGCGATTTCCGGTCCGAACCGGTATATGTGACTTCCTTGACCTCGGTGAAAAAGGACGGAAAGAAGGCAATCGAAAAACGCAGCTTTATGATGGTTCAGCCGATCGGCGGCAGTGCAATCCGGTATTTCGATTCCGACAATCAAAAGCTGACAGCGGTGCGCGAGGGAGAATTCTATATCTCCGGCAGCATTCTGAAACAATACAATCTGAAGATCGGCGAACAATATGAAATCTCTCTGGGCGATAAACAGATGAAGCTGACGCTGTGCGGCGGCTGCAAGGATGCGCTGTTCGGTTCGGATTTCATGTCTGCGGCGCGTGTGCTTCTGAATGACACGGACTTTCAGCGGATTGCAGAGGATAATCCCGCTGCGGAGAATATGCAGGGCAGCGTAAACTACATCTATTCGGATGACACATCTGCTGTCAAGGGTATGCTCGGCGAGGCGAAGGGCGTCCTGTTTGATGCGCCGATTGCTACGATCAGAACCTCCTATGTGATGAGCATGGTCATTGCAGCGGTGCTGATTATTGTCAGCGTTTGCCTGATTCTGATTTCGTTCATTGTTCTGCGCTTTACGATCGGCTTCACGCTGACAGAGGAATTCCGCGAGATCGGCGTGATGAAGGCAATCGGTCTCCGCAGCAGCAGGATCCGCCTGCTGTACATTGTCAAGTATTTCGGCATTTCTGTCATCGGCGCACTGATTGGCTTCGGGTTTTCGATCCCGTTTGAAAGGCTGCTGCTGAAAAGCGCATCCGATACGATGGTGCTCGGCAGCCGTCACGGCATTCTGACCGCGCTGCTCTGTGCATTTGCAGTCGTTGCAGTCATCATGCTGTTCTGCTATTCCTGCACGGCGCGCATCCGGAAAATGTCCCCGATCGACGCAGTGCGCAGCGGTCAGACCGGCGAGCGCTTCCGCAAAAAGCGCGGCATGCGCATCGGCAAATCGCCGCTCCGTCCGACGGGCTATCTTGCGGTCAATGATGTGCTGAGCAGTCCAAAGCAGTTCAGTATCATTGCTGTGGTGCTGGCACTCTGCCTGAGTCTGACAATGATCCTTGCGACCTGCGCGAATACGCTGGAGGGCGACAGCCTGTTTTATTTGTTCGGTCACAACCGCGCGGATGTCTATTTCACAGCGGAGAAGATGAACAGTGTTCTGCTTTCGGGCGATTTCCCCGATGAGGAATATGAGAAAGAGATGAAAGAGATCGAAAACATGCTTGCGGAACATGATATGCCAGCAAAGGTTATGACCGAGCTGATGTATAAATATAAGTTTACATCCGGCGATGTGTCGGTGATGCTGACCTGTCAGAAGGGCTTTCACACGCAGATGAGCGAATATACCTGCGAGGAGGGCAGCCTGCCGCAGAATGCCAATGAGATCATGGTGACCCCGCAGGTTGCGGAGATGCTCAAAGCGGGCATCGGTGACACGGTGCAGATCGAGATGAACGGCGAAACGGACGATTACATCATCTCCGGCAAGTTCACGACGATGAACCAGCTCGGCGAGATCGTCCGGCTGCACAATGATGCGCCGACCCACTACCGTGACAGCATCGGCTGCTTCTATACACAGGCGACCTTTACCGATCACCCCGATCAGGCGGAGATCAGCCGCAGAATGGAAAGGATCGGGGAAATCTTTGACACAAACGAGGTGTTTGACACCGCGGGCTTTGTCCGCGACTGCACGATGGTTGCCGATACGCTTCGTGCAGTGGAATATCTGCTGCTGATCATCACGATGATCGTCACGGCGCTGATCACCGTGCTGATGGAGCGCTCGTTCATCTCGAAGGAAACGAGCGAGATCGCGCTGATGAAAGCGATCGGCATTCGCAGCCGCCGCATCATCGGGCAGCATACGCTCCGGTTTGTGATCACGGCAGGTGCGGCAGTTGTGCTCTCGGCGGTGTTCTGCATTCCGCTGACCCGGCTTTCGCTGACCCCGATTTTCGGCATCATGGGTGCGACCGGCTACAGCCTGTCCTACACCTACCGGCCGCTGGAGCTGTTTGTCATCCTGCCTGCCGTGCTGCTGCTGGTCACGGCGCTGAGCGCAGGGGCAACGGCACTGTACACGAAAACAGTCAGGGCGTCCCAGACAGCGGACATTGAATAAGAGAGGAGTATCATCATGAACACGATTTTAGAGGTCAAGGATCTGTGCAAAACATACATCACGAACAAGCGTCAGAACAATGTGCTGAAGAATGTCAGCTTTCAGGTCTCCGAGGGCGAAATGGTCGCGGTCATGGGACCGTCCGGATCGGGCAAATCGACACTGCTGTATACCGCCTCCGGCATGGACGGCGTGACCTCCGGCGAGGTGAAATTCGGCGGCAGGGAGATCGCAGCACTCTCGGAGAACGAGCTGAGTGAGCTGCGGCTGGATGAAATGGGCTTCATTTTCCAGCAGATGTATATGCTGAAAAATCTCACGGTACTTGACAATATCGTACTTCCTGCGGTACAATCTAAGAAGAACACCGCGGCAAAGAAGGAAAAGCTCGAGCGCGGCGTCGCACTGATGCACAGGCTCGGAATCGCGGAGATCGCAGACAACGATATCAATGAAGTCTCCGGCGGTCAGCTTCAGCGTGCCTGCATCTGCCGCAGCATGGTCAACAGCCCGAAGATGATCTTTGCCGATGAGCCGACCGGCGCCCTGAACCGCAATGCCTCCGAGGAGGTCATGCAGGAGCTTGAAAAGCTCAACGGTGACGGCACGACCATGATGCTTGTGACGCACGATGCGCGTGTTGCGGCGAGATGCTCGCGGGTGCTGTTCATCGACGACGGCTGCATCAAGGGCGAATTCAGCTACGATGACAAGCTGCCGCGGACACAGATGCGCGACCGCGAGCGCGCACTGAATAACTGGCTCATGGAAATGGGCTGGTAACAGAAAGGAACGGATCCTGTGATAGATATTCTGATCGTTGAGGATAACACGGAGCTCTCCGGGCTGCTGACCGACTTTCTCCGTGCGGAGGACTATGTTGTCAGCGTTGCAGAAACCGGTGAAAAAGCCTTGTCCCTGTATGAAAAATACGGGGCAAGGCTTGT
>CAMNJD010000358.1 GCA_946540705.1 uncultured Ruminococcus sp.
CGAATCAGCCCTATCCGAATCAGCCGTACCCGAACCAGCCCTATCCGAACCAGCCGTACCCGAATCAGCCGTACCCGAACCAGCCGTACCCGAATCAGCCCTATCCAAACTATCCGTACCCGAACATGCCCTACCCGGCACCCGCCGCAGGCAATACGGCCGCACGGCAGGCGGGACGCATCGTATCACGCATTATCGCGGCCGTTCTCCTGGTCATCGGTGCGATCTTTTTCCTCGTCGGGAGCATCTTCTTCATGAGCAAGCTCGGCAAGGAGGATGCGACAGGCAAAATCACGCGTATCAGTACGACCGCAGACGGCGACCATCAGGTAATTGTAGACTACAAAGCCGGCTCGAATTATTATCATGAAAAGCTCGACGAATGGCACTCGGACTGGGTGACGGGACAGGAAATAGCCATCAAATATGACCCGGACGACCCGACAAAGATTGTCACCGCCAGCCACCTGATCGACGGAATTTTCGGGGGCATCGGCGGGGTGTTCCTTGCACTCGGCTTCTTTATTCTGCTGAAAAAGCCGAAAGCTGCTTCCGGTATACCGCAGCAGGTATCATAAGACAAACGCGGGCGGTCACCGGATCGCCCGCTTGTTTTTTCGCATTCGGCAAATGATTTTGCAAAAGAGGAGTTTCCTATGAAACGTATCTATGACAGTTGGGACCGCGCCTATAAATCCGTATTCGGTGCGCTCCGCCAGAATGAGCCCTGCACCTTTTCGATCTGTCTGCCGAAATCGGCAAACCTCGACACGAACCCGATGCTCGTGCTCTACCGCCCCGGCATGAAGGAGCGGTTCATCCCGATGAACACGGTCTATGAGAGCGGCGAGGATGTGTATTATTCCGCGACCGCCGCGGCGAAGTTCGCGGGCGTACACTATTACTATTTCTCGTATATCTCCGGCGGGCAGTGGTTCTATATCAAAAAAGCTGCCTGCCATGAGGGCGTGGTCGGCGACGGCGACCTCTTTCAGCTCACCGTCTATGATGAATCCTATCAGACACCGGAGTTTCTCAAGGGCGGCATCATGTACCAGATCTTCCCCGACCGTTTCTGCAAGAGCGGGCTGCATCACGAAAATGTCCCGAACGACCGCGTCCTGCGCGAGGACTGGGGCGGCACACCGTGGTATCGCCCCGACCAGAACGGCCATGTCTGGAATAACGACTATTTTGGCGGCGACCTCGAAGGCATTGTGCAGAAGCTGCCCTACCTCGAAAGCCTCGGCGTCACCTGCATCTACCTGAACCCGATCTTTGAATCGCACGAAAACCACCGCTACAATACCGCGAACTACCGCAAAGTCGATCCGCTGCTGGGCACGAATCAGGACTTCGCCCGCCTCTGCACCGAGTGCGCCCGTCACGGCATCAGCGTGATCCTCGACGGCGTCTTTTCGCATACCGGCGCCGACAGCATCTATTTCAACAAATTCGGCCGGTATGATTCCGAGGGCGCGTATAATTCCAAAAACAGCCCGTATTACAAATGGTACAGCTTCCACCACTACCCCGATACCTATGAATCGTGGTGGGGCATCGACACTCTCCCGAACGTCAACGAGAACGAGCCGGAATATACCGACTATATCTGCGGCAAGGGCGGCGTGCTCGAATACTGGATGAGCCTGGGTGCGGCGGGCTTCCGTCTGGACGTTGCCGACGAGCTGCCCGATGCATTCCTCGACCGCCTGCATGACTGCGTCAAGGCTGCCGACGGGGAGCATATCATCATCGGCGAGGTCTGGGAGGATGCCTCGACCAAGGAGGCATACGGCGTCAAGCGGCGCTATCTGCTCGGCAATCAGCTCGATTCGGTCATGAACTACCCCTTCCGCAGCGCGATCATGCAGTATCTCGGCGGGTGCAGCCCATATGACTTCCGGAATAACATCATGACGATCCTCGAAAACTATCCCAAATGCTCGGTCGATGTACTGATGAACTTTGTCTCGACGCACGATATCGAGCGTGCGATCACGGTATTCGGCGGCGAACCCGCACAGGGTCACAACAAGGACTGGATGGCCGAACGGCGGCTGAATCCGCAGCAGTACGACATCGGCAAGAAAAAGCTGAAATGCGCGATGGTGCTGCAATTTTTCCTGCCGGGCGTCCCGAGCATCTACTACGGCGACGAAGCCGGACTGGACGGCTACGGCGATCCCTTCAACCGCCGCTGCTTCCCGTGGGGACATGAGGACTGGGATCTGATCGAGTTCACCAAAACCCTCTCAAGGATCCGGCACAGCTCCAAGGTCTTCATCGACGGCAGCCTCAAATTCCTGACGCTGAGTGATGATTATATTGTCTTTGCGCGGTATCGCGAGCAGCGCCGGAAGGCGATGGTCATTGCGCTGAACCGTTCCGATCATGATGTCTGGTTTGATGTGGATAAGACACCGTTCACGGATAAATACACGATGTTTGATACGGTTTACGGCGACATTCAGGGCAATCAGGTCAAGCTCCCGCCCTACGGCTTTGTCGCAGTCAAGGTCGAGCTCTAAGGAACCGCTGATGAAATCCGATGCGCAAGATGACGGAAAATATGCAAGTAGATTGCGTGGGGAGTGACCGACCGGGGTGTTTTTATCACGCTTCCGGCGATGTCATCCAAAGTTTTTGGTCAAGCTTTTTTCAAAAAGCTTGCGGGTCGAGGTGAGTTTGCAGAGCAAACTCATAGC
>CAMNJD010000359.1 GCA_946540705.1 uncultured Ruminococcus sp.
GGACAATCACACCCGGAGCGCGGGCACTGATCGCTGATATCGACGATACTTCCGTTATGCTGAAACGTCTGCGGGATATGGACATCCCTGTACTCTGGCGTCCGCTGCATGAAGCAGGCGGCGGCTGGTATTGGTGGGGAGCCAACGGCAGCGATTCCTATGAAAAGCTCTGGCTGCTGCTCTATCACCGCATGACGGAATACCACAATCTGAACAATCTGATCTGGATCTGGAACGGCCAGAGCGCTTCGTATCTGGTACCGGAAAACACCTATGATATCGCAGCCGCCGATGTGTATTTATCGCCGGAAATGGAATTCGGCAGCAGACATGACCAATTCCAGGCGCTTGCTGACCTGACGCATCACAAAAAAATGCTGGCGCTCAGTGAATGCAGCTCTCTGCCGGATCCCGACCAGATGCTGATAGACCGCTCTGTCTGGTCGTTCTACGGACTCTGGTACGGTGAATATCTGATGAAATCCGACGGCACGCTTTCGGAAACTTATTATTCAAGTAGTGATTTGTATAAACTATACAACTCGAAACAAGTTTTAAGTTTGAATGATTTTCTGTCAATTTACCAATAACTTCTTGCAAATCATGCCGGTTTGTGGTATAATAGTCACATAAAATTCTGCGGGAAATCACCTGCGGACGGAAAGGCGGATTTACACATGAATGTTAAAGTAATCAACGGAGTTTCGATCCCCAATATCCCGTGGCAGGAAAAGCCTGCTGACTGCAAGGACGTGATCTGGCGCTATGCACAGAACCCGGTCATCAAGCGCGATCATCTGGATATGTCCAACAGTATCTTCAACAGCGCTGTCGTTCCCTTTGAGGGCGGCTTTGCAGGTGTCTTCCGTGTCGATGACAAAGCCAGAAACATGGAGCTGCATGCCGGTTTTTCCAAGGACGGCCTGAACTGGGATATAAACCCCGAACGTATCCAGTTTGAAAAAACTGATCCGGAAATTCAGGATTTCCAGTATGGCTATGATCCGCGTGTCTGCTGGATTGAGGATCGCTTCTATGTCACATGGTGCAATGCCTACGGCTGGAAGCCCACAATCGGTGCTGCTTACACCTTTGATTTCAAAACCTTTTATCAGCTTGAAAATGCGTTTCTGCCGTTCAACAGAAACGGCGTGCTTTTCCCGCGCAAGATCAACGGAAACTATATGATGATGAGCCGTCCGTCCGACAGCGGTCACACGCCGTTCGGCGATATCTACATTTCTCAGTCGCCGGATATGACCTTCTGGGGTAAGCACCGTCATGTGATGGGACCGAGCATGGGCTGGGAATCCACTAAAATCGGCGCAGGTCCGATTCCGATTGAGACTGACCGCGGCTGGCTGATCTTCTATCACGGTGTTCTGACCTCCTGCAACGGCTATGTCTACAGCTTCTCCGCTGCACTGCTCGATAAGGATGAGCCGTGGAAGGTTCTGAAGCGCGGCAGAGAATACCTCATCAGCCCGCAAAAGGATTACGAGTGCATCGGTGATGTGCAGAATGTCACTTTCCCGTGTGCCAATCTGGTCGATGCAGACACCGGCCGCATTGCAATCTACTACGGCTGCGCAGATACCTGCACCAGCCTTTGCTTTACGACTGTGGAGGATGTCATCGAGTGGCTTGATCATCATTCTCAGGTCTGAACTGAATACAAAAAGTCCCGAATCGCTTTCAACAAAGCGGCTCGGGACTTTTTTTGATGATTATTACTGATTCGCCTCCGCACGGCACTTCAGTTTCATGCGCTGACCGTCATCCGAAGTGAAGCCCAGTTCATCATAGAACGGTGCGACCTCCGGCAGTGCACAGAGCTCGACCATGATATCCGTACCCGGAACTCCGTTTTTACGGACATACCGCAGCATATCGCCGACCAGCATCTTTCCGATGCCTTTATTCTGATATTCCGGACGAACCACGACATCCTTGATGTAATAGCACAAACCCAGATCACCGATCATACGTGCCATTGCAACCGGCTTTTCACCGTCAAACACGGACAGCGTGTAGACAGAATGCTCCAGCGCAAGCTCAGTCTGCGCGAGGGAAGGCGGATTACTCCAGACGCTGCGCCATAGCAGAAGAAACTCTGTTGCCTTCAGGGCATTTCGTTTGACTCTCAGTTTTTTCATTAGGATTCCCCTTTCGGTTTTAGATTATTTGGAATGCACGTCGATCTGCGGGAACGGTATTTCGATTCCGGCAGCATCCAGTGCATTTTTGGCACATTCGAGCATCTGCGATTCAGCGGCAAAGTATCGCTCAGACGGCACCCATGCGTACAGCAGCATAACAATCCCGCTGTCAGACAGCTCCTTGATATTCACAAACGGTGCAGGATCGTCCAGAATGCCCGGCTGACCGGTCACGGAACGGATCAGTACATCACGCGCAAGCGCGAGATCTGTTGAATAGGACACAGATACAGGTACACAGACGCGAAGTCTCCCGCGCTGTGAAAGATTGCTCACAGATCCGGAGGACACGATACTGTTCGGAAGAAAAACACTCTGATTATCCAGCGTTCTGAGCTGAGTATAAAGGATCGTCACAGATTCCACAACCCCGGCCTCGGAGCCGACACGGATGTAATCTCCTGCCTGAAACGGTTTCGCGAACAGGATTACAAAGCCGCCGGCCAGATTGGACAGCGCATTTTGCAGTGCAAGACCGATCGTCACACCCGCAGCACCGACCACCGTGATAATTGATGCAGTCGGTACACCGAGAATCGAAAGGCAAATGATAATCAGTATCACATACAGCAGAATGCGGACAAAGGATTGTCCGAATCCAGAAGCGGTTGCGTCGATCTTTGAGCGGCGCATCGTTCGGCTCATGAGCTTGGTCAGCAGCCTTGCGAGCACAATTCCGATCAGGAAAAAGATCAGTGCAATACCAATCGTCGGCAGATAATTAACCAATTTGTTCCAAAACCCGGTAAACATACCGGTTGTTTCACGGATCACCTTCTGACCGTTTTCAATCTGTTCATCCATTTATGACGCCTCCGTTTCCTCCCCGGACGCAGCGATATCCTTCGGTGCCGCCCACGGTGCCGTGATCGCCTTGTCCGCCGTGTCGCGAAGCGGATAGATTTCGTCAAAGACCGCATAATACTTCAGCGGAACGTACCGGTTCAGGTGACATTTCCCGAAATACCACTGCTGAAACCGGCATCCGGTCATCAGATCCTCAAAAAATGCGTGGACCTCCAGACGCTGCATCATGTCGATGCGCAAGCAGTCCTTCAGAGAAGCAGGCGGTTCGTGCGTGATGATATAATCAACCGAATTATCATGCTTTTTTAGGTTATCAGCGGCATTGAGGATTTCACTGTAGCTCGGCTGTTCCTGCTCCCACCAGTTTTCAGCGGTGCGGTATTCAAAATCCTGACTGTGCCCGCCGCCGAATGTAAAAAAACGCTTGCCGCAGATTGTGTAGATCTGGCCGCGCATCAGATGAATGAGGTTCGGTTCGATCACACGCGCCTTACCGCCGTTCCATGCCGTCACAGGATATTTCTCCAGCATATCGTAGTTTTCATGGCAGCCGTCCACAAATGCGACCGTACATTTCAGATTGGCGAGCTTTTTTCGGTTCTTCTGTTCCTGCTTGGAGTCATCCCAGAAAAAACCGAAATCGCCGCAGACGATCACCACATCATTCGGGCCGGCTTTTTTGATCACAGAATTCTGAAATCTGGAATAATCTCCGTGGGTATCTCCGGTTACATAAACCATAGTCGCATGCTGCTCCTTTCCATCTCTGTCTATTATGAGTAGAGGTTATCCTGCGGTACACCTTTCATCGTCAGGCTGATACGCTTACGCTTGGGATCTGATTCCAGAACACGGACACGCACGATCTGCCCGACTTTAACCGCATCGAGCGGATGCTTGATAAACCGATTGGATAGCTGTGAGATATGCACCAGACCG
>CAMNJD010000360.1 GCA_946540705.1 uncultured Ruminococcus sp.
TTCTGCGGGTACTGCGGCGCCTGAGCATTCTGCGGATACTGCGGAGCCTGTGCATTCTGCGGGTACTGCGGCGCCTGCGGCGTCTGCGGGTACTGCGGCACCTGTGCGTTCTGCGGGTACTGCGGCGTCTGCGCTGCCTGCGGATTCTGAGGCGGCTGTGCATTCTTTGCGCCGCCGAAGCGGTCTGCAAGGCTGGTTGTCAGGCCGAGCTCCTGCTGCTTTGCTTCCAGCTTTTGCTGGCGGTGCGACTGTATCTTCTGTCCGGCGGCCTGTCCCGCTTTGGATTCGGAGATCTTTTTGGCCGCAACGGCTATGCCCTTGCCGAGCGTCAGACCGATAAAGGTCGTGATCGTCTGCACAACGACAAACAGCACAAGGATCAGGCCGAATGTGATCGCGCAGAGGCCGAAGGTGCTCTGGAACCATGTCGGATGCGCCTTCCAGATGCGGATATACCCAAGGAGCATGTACAGCACGGAAAGGGAGCAGGAAACATAAAAGCCGACGCTGTAGTAGGTGAACCGCTCGAAAATCTCCCAGCCGCCTTCAAACGGCGGGAAGACGTCCTCCAGCTTGTAGACGCGGACCAGCAGGTTGCGGATCGCGTTGTTGATGACGATAGAGAGTATGATCGCGCCGATGGCAGAGATCCAGAACGGGAGGCTGAAATCGGGAGAACTCCCGGAAAATGCAAGTAAAGCAGTGTTCATCATCGGATATTCCTCCTTTATGCCTTCACATTGACCTGCGCAGCATTGTCATACTCATAGAACGCCCGCTCGATTTTTGTCAGCAGAATGTTCATCGAGAGCGTATCGACCGGGAGATTGGAATGCACATTTTCATTCACTTCCTGAACGCTCTTGTAGCTTGTGATGCGGAAGCGGTATGTGGTCTTTTCCGGGTCATGGTCAAAGGATTCCACCATTTCGGCGAGTTCAGCCTGAAAGACCGGATTCATGTCCGGATCGGCTGAGCGCATAATAAAGTGAAAGCCGTACTCGTTGAATTTCGCGCTGAGCTGTCCGGCGGCAGGCTTGCCGGAATACGGGTAGAAATTGATGCGGTAGTCAATTTTTTTCATTACTTCCGTTATTTCCTCGCGGGTCGACTTGCGGACGGTCAGGTATTCCGAATGCGTATAGAACGCTTTGTCACGCTCAAAGATCAGTCCCTGCGCGAGCAGCTCCTGCCGCACCTTTTTCTTGCCGTACGATACCCAGAGCCCGAGCAGCACCAGAAGTGCAAAAAAACCGATCACAATCAGCCAGAACATAAGCAGCCTCCCTGTCAATCAACATGATACCGGGGTTCTGTTTTCTCGTACCCCTATGTCATATTGTAGCATATTCGCACAGAATTGTCACCACACAAACGGGTAGTTTTCAGAAAATATCTACAGTCAGGAAACCGGTGAATCATGTATCGCTGCGTGCAGCCGCCCGCCGGCCGCGTGAGTGAATATTGACAAAATCGGCTGTTTCATGTATAATAAAATTATGGCGATATTGCAGACGGCGCATGACAGACCGCTGCTTCTCCGCCGAAAGGGAGGATTCATTATGGCAAACGAAATCATTACGTCCGCCGCGGTCAGAGAGACCGACAGCGAAAAGCCGACTGCGCTCTGCCTCGGCGGCGGCGGCGCAAAGGGCGCATTCCAGATCGGCGCATGGCAGGCGCTTCAGGAGGCAGGGCTGATCTCCGGCATCAAGGCCGCTGCGGGCTGCTCCGTCGGCGCGCTGAATGCCGCACTGTTCGCGCTGGGCGATCTGGACTACGCAAAACAGATCTGGTCCTCGATCAGACCCGCAGACCTGCTTGCCCCCGGTACGGACGGCGCGTTTTTCTCGCGTGACGGCCTCATCCGCATCATCAACGCACTGCCGCTGGAGCGCATCAGCAATTCCCCCGTCCGCGTACATGTCAGCGTACAGCACCAGGCAAGCGGCGAACCGGTCTACTTCGAGCTGAACGGGCTCCCGAACGAGAGCATCAAAACACTTCTGCTCGCTTCCTCTGCGATCCCGCATATCTATTCGCCGGAGCATTATCTCGGCACCGAATATCTCGACTGCGGCAGGATCCCGCAGGGCTATGTCTGCCTTTCTCCGGTCTATCATCAGGGACACCGCAGGATCGTGCTCGTGTCGCTGAAGCCGGTGCTGCCGCTCGACCCCGTGATCGAATACCCCGATGCCGATGTGACGGTCATCAAGCCGCTGAAAAATATGGGCAATCTCCTGACCGGTACGCTCAATTTCGCACCGGAGCGCATTGCCGCGCATCTGGAGCAGGGCTATGCCGACGCAAAGGCCGCGCTGGAAGGCTTCACGCCGCAGCCGCAGACCAAGGAAGAAATGAACGCGGCGCTCGTGCAGAAGATGACAAAGCTCTTCCCGAACGGCGCACTGCTCGCGGATTTCATCCAGGGCTTCGGCAGCCGCCTTGCACCGAACATCAAGGCGCCGACCCTCGGCGGCAATGTCTGGTATGACAACATCTTTGAGGTGGACGGCTGGCGCCTTCAGCAGCAGCGCACGGCGGGTTTGAAGTCTCATTACCGCATCCTCGACCCGAAGAACGTCCGCGCAGCATGGGTGCTTTCTCCGCAAACGCTGCTTGATGCCCTGTGCAGCTACGAAAATGCACAGCAGAACAGCCGGTAACCGGCGGATGAATTGAGGTGCTGATATGTCTGATCTGACAAAAGAGGAACAGATCTATATAGTAAACGGACAGTCTTTTTTTGCAATGGGCGAGCTGCCGGAGAAAAATATCCCGCGTGTGCAGATGCTCGACGGCGGAACCGGCCTGAATTTCGAGCAGCTTTTCGGTGATTTTCTCACCTACCATAAAAAAGAGGGCAACGGCGGCGCGGCGCTCCGCGATGTGCTGGCACACTATTATGAACCCGAACAGCTCTCCTCCGATGAGGCGCGGGAGATGTATGAATGGATCCGGGCGCGTGTGAAGGAGCGCATTCCGGACTGCACCGCACCGGGCTGCTATCCGCCCGGCATGCTGCTCGGCGCGACATGGAATGCGGAAACCGTCGGTGCCGTCGGTCATGCGCTGGGGCATGAGGCCCGCGCATACGGCGTGCATGTGCTGCTTGGAACCCCGAATGTCAACATTCACCGCGACCCCCGCGGCGGCAGAGCCTTCGAGGGCTATTCCGAGGACCCCTATCTCGTCACGCAGCTCGCACCGGCACTGGTGCGCGGTGTCGAGGCGGAGGGCGTTGCTGCGAATGTCAAGCACTTTGCCGCGAATAATCAGGAGACAAACCGCCTGAACATCAACGAAACGATCTCCGAACGCGCACTGCATGAGATCTACTACCCCGGCTTCCGGGCATGTGTCGAGGCGGGCTGCGCGACCGTCATGGCCGCCTATAACCAGATCAACGGCGTGCCGTGTACCGAAAACAGCGCAATGCTGACAGATATGCTGCGCGGCGAATGGGGCTTTACCGGTCTTGTGATGTCCGACTGGGGCGCGGTCTATCATCCCGCAGCGGCACTGAATGCCGGAACGGATGTGAACATGCCCGGGCCTGTTGCACCGGACGCACTGCGCGCAGCACTGGCGGACGGTTCGCTTGATCCGCAGAAGCTGGAGACTGCCTCTGACCGTGCGGCGGCGCTGGCAAGGAAATATGCGCGGAAGCCGACCGGGACGATCGACCTTGCCATGACCGACAAGGCGGCATATGACGCGGCAGCCGAGGGCATTGTCATGCTCAAAAACGAAAACGGCTGCTGTCCGCTCCCGCAGAACGCGAAGATCGCGCTGCACGGCGAATTCTGCGAATATCTGCTGACCTGCGGCGAGGGCAGTGCGGGCATCCGCACCGACCGGAACGTGTCGTTCCCCGAATCGCTGCGGGCACATGCACAGGCGGTGCAGACGGGCAGCTTCGACGGCGCCGACACGATGATCTATGTGTACAGCGTCGCGGGCAGAGAGGGCAACGACCGCAGAACGATCGCAGTCAGCGAAGCAGACAGAGAAGCGATGCAGGCACAGATCAATTACGCAGATGCGCGCAGAATGCGGAAAATTCTCATTCTCAATATCAGCGCACCGGTCGATCTCTGCGGACTGGACGCGGCATTCGATGCGATTTTCTGCTGCTTTCTGCCGGGCATGCAGGGTGCAAGGGCGCTCGCAGATATCCTCTGCGGGGCGGTGAATCCCTCCGGGCATCTGCCGCTGACCTTCCCGTGCAATGACCGCGTGATGCCGACGGCGCTGAACTTCCCCGGCGACGGCATGCAGGTGACCTACGGAGAGGGCATTTTCGTCGGCTACCGCTGGTACACGACCTTACAGCAGCCATGCAGATATCCGTTCGGCTTCGGCCTGTCGTACACTGATTTTGCATTGAAGCAGATCCGCGCCGACCGCAGCGAATTTACAGACACCGTGCAGGTCACTGTGACCGTGAAGAACACCGGCAGCCGTGCCGGAAAGACGGTTGTGCAGCTCTATGTGCAGGATCCCGTATCGCACCTGACCAAGCCCGTGCGGGAGCTGAAGGCGTTTCAGAAGGTGCTGCTGGATGCGGGGGAGGAACGTGCGCTGACCTTTGTGCTGGATCGCCGCGCCTTTGAGAGCTACGACCCGAACCTGCACGCATGGACGCTTGAGGAGGGCGAATATGTGATTGCGGCGGGCTTCTCGGCACTCGATGTGCCGGTGTGTACATCGGTCTATGCGAATGTGCAGTCGCCCTACACCTGCGGCGCGAACACGAGCGTCAAGGAGATCTATGAGGATGCGCAGCTTCAGAAGATCCTGCATGACTTCATGGATGCGCATGAGATGCCGTGGACGCTGATTCTTTCGACCTATGAGTACACCGCGCAGGACAGTTTGCAGAAGATCTTTGATCTGCTCGGCACAGCGGAGGAGACAAGGCAGGTGCTCTACACGGCACTGCGGACCGTGCGCAGGAAATAATCCCGCAAAAAACCGGCAGCCCGACGAACACAGGCTGCCGGTTTCCGTTTGCGAAAGACACGGTCTGATTCGGTTTACCGGATAATTGTGCAGGAAAATCGGAGCATTGTTCATTGCAATCAGACAGGAAATCAGTATAATAATAACAGAGGCGGGAACAGTGCATGATCCCCGCCGGTGCGAATCCGTGATTTTTGATTATTTGGGGGGACTTTATATGAAAACGAATAAAATGACAGCAATGATCTGCAGTGCCGCAATGCTGCTGAGCGCAGGTATGCCGGCAATGCTGCCGACTGCTCCGGTCAGTGCGGCGGGCATCTCCGCTGCCGGTGAGGCGCAGGGCTGGTATGAGTCCGCGTGCATCACATGGGCTCCGGTCTCCGGCGCCTCGGGCTACAATGTCTATGCGGACGGCAAGCAGATCGACAGCACGCTGATCCGCCAGTACAACGGTTATTACCGCGCAGATGCACTCGGCCTGAAGGCGGGCAGCCACACGCTGAAGGCCGTTCCGGTCGTCAGCGGCAAGGAGGATGCCTCCAAGGCAACCGAAAAGACCGTCACGGTCAAAGCCTTCGACCGCTCCGGCTTCGGCTGGGTCAACGGCACATCGTCCGGCGCATACAACGAGGACGGCACGCTCAAAAGCGGTGCAGTCGTGCTTTATGTCACCGAAAAGACCAAGGATTCCGTCACCTGCGACGTCATCACAAGCAGCAAGGGCACCGCGACCGCCACGACCGGCATTCAGGAAATCCTCAACGCGATCAAAAAAGGATATGACAGCCGTCCGTTCTGCATCCGGATCGTCGGCACTGTGACCGATCCCAATGGCATCGCGTCTGTCGGCGGCGACCTGACGATCGACGGCGGCGGCAAGTACAAGGGCGGCATGACGGTCGAAGGCGTCGGCGATGACGCTGTGCTCATGGGCTTCGGCGTCAAGGTGAAGAATATGTCCAATCTTGAGATCCGCAACCTCGCGGCTATGCTCTGCGACAGCAGCGAGGGCGACAACTTCTCGCTTCAGCAGGACAATGACCATGTGTGGGTCCACAACTGCGATTCGTTCTACGGCATGGCCGGCGGCGATGCTGACCAGGCAAAGGGCGACGGTGCGCTCGACTGCAAAAAATCGACCTATATCACATTCTCCTATAACCATTTCTATGACAACGGCAAGTGCAACCTGCTCGGACTGAAAGAAAACACGACCAGCGATCTCTATATCACCTATCACCACAACTGGTACGATCATTCCGACTCCCGTCATCCGCGTGTCCGGTTCTATACCGCGCATGTCTACAACAACTACTACGACGGCGTCGCGAAATACGGCATCGGCTCGACCCAGAGCAGCTCGATCTTCTCGGAATCCAACTACTTCCGCAACTGCAAATATCCGATGCTGATCTCCATGCAGGGCTCGGATATCCTCACCGGCGGCACGTTCTCCGGCGAGGACGGCGGCGTCATCAAGGCCTACGGCAACATCATGGAGGGACAGAAGTCCTTTATTCCGTACAGCGAGGATAACACATCCTATGATGCATATGTCGTCGCGAACAAGACCGACAAGGTGCCGTCCTCTGTGACTGCAAAGCAGACCACCAAGCTCGGCTCCGGCTTCAGCCACACCTACAACAATTTCGACACTGCCTCCAATATGTACGCCTACACGGCGGACGATGCAAAAGACGTTCCGGCGACCGTCGAGGCAAATGCAGGCCGTATGAACGGCGGCGATTTCAAGTGGGAATTCAACGATGCAGCGGATGATGAGAGTTATTCCGTCAACACCGCGCTGATGAATGCGCTGAAGGCGTACAAGACCCCGGTCGTTGCGATCGGCAGCGGCTCCTATGTCGCACCGAGCGATCCGCCTGCCGTGACCTCCGCGCAAACCTCTGTGACCGTCACCACGACCACCACTGCATCGGCCGTTTCCGGCCAGACACCGGCCGTCACCGGTACACCGGCTGTTCCGGCTTCTGGTTATGTCCATAACTTCACCGTCAACGGCACCAGCAGCGATTTCTATGCGATCACCGGCAATCTCTCAACCGCAAAGGGAACCGTCAATTATGCCGGTCTGACCCTGACACAGTGCCTGAAGATCGAGAGTGCGACCGCAGTGAGCTTCACCGCACCTGCATCCGGCACGCTGACGCTGGTCTTTGCCGAGCCTGCTGCAACGATCAAGCTCGACGGCAGCAAGTACACCTCCTCCGGCGACGGTGTCATCACCATCCCGGTCACTGCCGGTGCGCATGCACTTGCAAAGGCGGATTCCTGCAACCTGTTCTACATGGCACTGCGCACGGACGGTGCTCCGGCTTCCTCCGAAGCCACCACCACCACTACTACTGCAACGACAACTACAACGGCAGCCACGACCTCCACAGCCACCGAGACAACGACAACCTCGAGCACACAGCTCCCGGCAGAGAATGTGAAATGGGGCGATGTGGACAGCAGCGGCGAGGTCAATGTCATGGATGCTGTTCTGCTGGCCCGCATCGCGGGCGACGATTCCACGCTGAAGCCGGATGAAGTCACGGACAACAGCAAGAAGTGCTCCGATGTGACCCACGACGGCAAGACCGATGTGGATGACCTTGCAAAGCTGATGCGATACCTCGCAAACTATATCACAGCGGAAGATCTCAAAAACGCACAAAAACACAGCGTCCTCTCCGATAAAGGATAAAGGGCGATGCTGATATAGAAATTTTAAGCCATAGTATTTCTGATATGCGGTCAGAAGTACTATGGCTTTTCTATTGACAGTGCAGATATGTTATGTATAATTGTTACGAACATAAATCGGACTTTATCATATGATTTCAGCTTTATGATCTTGATTATATGTCCGAATGTTTATTTTAACTGGG
>CAMNJD010000361.1 GCA_946540705.1 uncultured Ruminococcus sp.
GACGAGCCCGATTCGATCTTTGACGAGGAAGGCTTTTTCAACGAGACTGAAACGACCGGTGATTACTATAATCCCGATCAGGCAGGCTCGATCACATTCTGACAGGAGAAATTATGGCGAGCTTTAAGATTGACCGCGTTCAGGAGGATATCCTGCGCGAGCTGACCGCGATCCTGCGCGAGCTGAAGGATCCGCGCATCACACCCGACCTGACGGTGGTGCGTGCGGAGCTCTCGGGCGATATGGGACACTGCAAGGCATATGTGTCAAGCCTCTCGGGGCTGAATCACGCAAAGGAAGCATGCAGAGTCCTGACGTCTGCCTCCGGTTTCATCCGGAGAGAGCTGTTTCACCGCCTGAAGCTGCGCAAATCGCCGGAAATGCACTTTGTCGCGGATGATTCGATCGCGTATGCGGCGGATATCAGCGAAAAGCTCAGTAATCTGGGGCTGACCGAGGGCAATGCTCCGGCTGTGCCGGCAGAGGATGAGCAGGAAACCGAATTCTGAGAACGGGGAGGTACCGGATATGGAACAGGACATGCAGAACTGCCGCAGACTGGACAGACGCGCTGCGTATGAAATGCTGCAAACGCTGGAGGATGTGTATATTCTGATTCATCGCTCTCCGGACGGCGACTGTATCGGCGGCGGCTATGCGCTGCACCGGATCCTGAAGGACATGGGCATCCGCTCACGGGTGATCTGCGCAGACCCGATCCCGCCGCTCTACAGCGCGATCACGAACGGCGTGGAATTTGAGGATTTTGCACCGAAAATGCATATTTCGATCGACGTCGCGGACAGAAAGCTGTTCGGCGATCTCGCGCCGGAGCATAAGGACAGCGAGGTGCTGCTTTGTATCGACCATCACGGTACCAACACACATTATGCGAAAAATCTGCTGCTGGAGCCGCATGCTTCGGCAGCCTGCGAGGTGCTGTTCTATCTGATGAAGGAGAACGGCATCCCGATGACCGCAGAAATCGCGGCCTGCCTCTATATCGGCATCGCGACCGACACGGGCTGCTTTCAGTTCAGCAACGCGGGCGCCGATGCCTTTGAGGCGGTCGGTGAGATCAAGCGTGCCTACCCCGAGCTGCCCTATGCGCGGCTGAACCGGGAACTGTTCGTGCTGAAATCACAGGGCCGCATCCGGCTGGATGCCGGGCTCATGCGCGATATCCGTATCTCGGACAGCGGCAGAACTGCGCTGATCTATCTGCCCTATTCGCTGATGCAGCACTACCGCCTCTCTCCGGATGAGGTGGACGGGGTTGCGAATCTGCCGATGCAGATCGTCGGCGTGGAGATCGGGATTACCTGCAAGCAGCAGGAGGACGGCTCCTACCGTGTTTCCCTGCGCGGCGGCGACCATGCCGATGTCTCGGCAGTCGCGGCGAAATTCGGCGGCGGCGGACATATCAAGGCGAGCGGCTGCTCCGTGAAGGAGGGTGCGCCGGAGGATGTCTGTGCGGCACTGATGCAGGCGGCGGAGGCGTCGCTGCAATGACAGAGCTGCGCGGGGTACTGGTCATGAACAAGCCGCAGGGCTTCACGTCATTTGATGTGATCGGCAAGCTGCGGGGCATCTTAAAAATGAAGCGTCTGGGTCATACCGGGACACTCGATCCGATGGCGGAGGGCGTGCTGCCGGTGCTGGTCGGCACTGCGGCGAGGGCATGCGATATTCTGCCGGATGAAACAAAAACCTACCGTGCGGGCTTTCAGCTCGGTACGGTGACGAATACGCAGGACAGCACGGGCGAGGTGCTCGAAACGCATGCATTTGCGGTTTCTGAGGATGCGCTGCGGGCGGTTCTGCCGCGGTTTACCGGCGATATCGGGCAGATTCCGCCGATGTATTCTGCGGTGCAGATCAACGGAAAACGGCTCTATGAGCTGGCAAGAGCGGGCAGGGAGATCGAACGTCCGGTGCGGCAGGTGCATGTGGAGGCAGTCAGGCTGCTTTCGTATGACGCGGAGCACGGCACCGGTACAGTCGAGATCACATGCGGAAAAGGCACGTATGTACGAACGATCCTGCACGATATCGGGCAGACGCTCGGCTGCGGCGCGTGCATGACGGCACTGACCCGCACGGCTGCCTGCGGCTTTACGCTTGCACAGGCCCACAGCTTTCCGGCGGTGCAGCAGGCCGCAGACGAAAACCGCCTGGCAGAGCTGCTGATCCCGACGGACAGCCTCTTTGCCGCATATCCGGCGCTGCATCTTTCTCAGAAGCAGACGGTTCACTATGCAAACGGTGTGAAGCTCAGTCTGCGCAGCCTGCACGGGCTTTCGGAGGAAGCCTCCCGATACCGCATTTACGGTTCGGACGGGCAGTTTCTCGGTCTGGCACAGACCGACCGGGACACGGAATGCCTCCGCGTATTCAAAAACCTTTGAGGAGGGATAACACATGAAGCAGGAGCTGCATGAAGCACCGAACCCCGCCCGCAACCGCATTGTTGCGGCGCTCGGCGTTTTTGACGGAGTCCACCTGGGACACAGACGCGTACTGGCACAGGCCGTGTCGCACGGCGCCTGCCATGTCGTGACCTTTGCCGCGGATTCCATGCCAAAAAAGCAGGGAAGACCGGTACACTATATCTATCATGACGAGCAGAAGCGGCGGCTCCTGACGACCTGCGGCGCGGATGCGGTGTTTGCACTGCCGTTCGGCGAGATCCGGGAAATGGACGGAGAAAGCTACTGCCGCCGTATTCTGAAGGAGACTGTTTCGGTCGATGCGGTTGTCGTCGGGTCGGATTTCCGGTTCGGACGGCAGGCATCCTGCGGGATCGCAGAGCTGCGGCGTCTGGGCCATAAGCTGGGATTTGAGACATTCGTGGTGCCGCAGGTGCGGGATGAGGACGGTACGGCCGTTTCCTCGTCGCACATCCGGTTTTTGCTGGAAAGCGGGCAGATCACCAAAGCCAATGTGCTGCTGGGCGCTGATTATCAGATTCTCGCGCATGTGACCCCGGGGCTGCACCTCGCCGGCGAAAAGCTGGGCTACCCGACCGCGAACCAGAGCTTTGAGCCGTGGCAGTGTGTGCCGCGCAGGGGCGTATATGCGTCCTTTGCGGAGATCAATAATATGTGGGTTCCGGCGATCACGAATATCGGCGTCAGGCCGACCGTGACAGGCGGCGATGCCGAGCCGATCGCGGAAACACATCTGATCGGCTGGAGCGGCGAGCTGGCCGGCACATTGCTGCCGGTGACGCTTTGCCGGTTTATCCGGCAGGAACGCAGATTCGATTCGCTCGATGACCTGAGTGTGCAGATCAAGCGGGATATCCGGGCGCGGATGCACCTGCTGCCCGCAGACGGCATCCTCTCGTGAGCCGGACAAAAATGCAGTTTTCCCGAATTGAACACTCTGCTGTCACATACAGCGATTACAATAGGTAATGCATGATTGAAAAACTGTGCTGCGGGCTCCCTGCGGCACGGTAGGAAAGGCAGGTATGAAATGCAATGATTGAAGTGCGGAATCTGACGAAGCACTACGGAGACAAGCATGCTGTCAACAACATCAGCTTCACCGTTGAGGACGGTGAGATCCTCGGCTTTCTGGGGCCAAACGGCGCCGGAAAGTCCACGACGATGAATATGCTGACGGGCTATATCTCCTCGACCTCCGGTCAGGCACTGATCAACGGCGTGGACATTCTGGAGGATCCGATCAAGGCGAAATCCTTTATCGGCTATCTGCCGGAGCTGCCGCCGCTCTACCTTGACATGACCGTCAAGGGCTATCTCAACTACATCTACGACCTGAAGAAATGTAAGCTGCCGCGCAGAGCGCATCTGAACGAGGTCATGGCGCTGACAAAGATCAGCGACGTTGCACCGCGTCTGATCAAGAACCTCTCCAAGGGCTATAAGCAGCGTGTCGGCGTCGCACAGGCGCTGATCGGCAATCCGCCCGTGCTGATTCTTGATGAGCCGACGGTCGGCCTCGACCCCAAGCAGATCCTCGAGATCCGCACGCTCATCAAAAGGCTCGGCAAGAACCATACGGTCATTCTGTCATCCCATATCCTGAGTGAGATTCAGGCCGTCTGCGACCGCATTATCATCATCAATCACGGCGTGATCGCCGCGCACGATACCACGGACAACCTTTCAAGGAATGTCTCGACCGATCACCGCATCATCGCCCGCATCGAGGGGCCGCGTGAGGAGATCGTCAAGGCGCTGCGCAATATCAGCGGCATCAAATACTGCCGCGCAGATATGGAGCGCGAAAAGGGCGTCTATGAGTATGAGCTGGAGGCGGCACCCGGTTCCGATATCCGCCGCGACCTCTTTGAGATCGTCAGCGAGCACAAATGGCCGCTGCTGGCGCTCCGCTCTGCCGAAATGACGCTGGAGGATGTGTTCCTCAAGATCACGATGGGCGAGGGTATTGTCATCCCGAATCAGGAAGACGTGGCACTCGCAAACGAAACGAAAGGCGGGGATGACTGATGGGCGCAATTTTCAGGCGTGAGTTCGGTGCGTTCTTCACATCGAGCATTGCATATGTTTTCTTGGCTGTTTTCTGGCTGTTTACCGGTTATTTCTTTGATTTCAACTGCCTTCAGAACGGCACGACCGACATGTCCGGCATGTTCCAGAACATGTTTCTGATCTGCGTCATTCTGATCCCGATTCTGACGATGCGGCTGTTCAGTGAGGAAAAGAAGCAGAAGACCGAGCAGGGACTCCTGACCGCTCCGGTCAGCATCGGCAGCATTGTGTTCGGCAAGTATTTTGCCGCACTGCTGCTCTATACGATCGCACTGCTGATGCCGTTTGTCTATGCGCTGATCCTCAGCTCCTTCGGCATGGTCGAGTGGGGCATGGTCTTTGCGAACTTCCTCGCACTGTTCCTGCTCGGCGCGGCATTTATCGCGGTCGGAACGCTGATCTCCTCCCTGACGGAGAACCAGATCGCTGCGAATGTCGTGACGATCGTCGTGCTGATGGCACTGTACCTGATCGACGTCGTTGCAGGCAATGTCACGATCGAATGGATTGCAAATGCGATGAACTATCTTTCGTTCTACCGGAAATATTACGCGATTACCTGCGGTTTGTTCAATGTTTCGACCGTTGTGTTCTATATCAGTGTCGCGCTGATCTTCAATTATCTGACTATTCGCGTGTTTGAGCGCAGACGCTGGAGCTAAGGAGGTGCCGGAAGCATGAGCAAGAAGAACGACGAAGAAAAGGAACTGCTGAACACAGAGGAGCAGGCAGAAGATGCCGTCACCGAAGCAGAAGCAGATCTGAAGGAAGAAGCCGAAGAAAAGGCAGAGAAAAAGGACAGCAGGAAGGAGAAGAAAAAGCATGAGCGCACCTCCAGGGAGGAAGCGGACCGTGCGCTGAACCGCGTCAAGCGGCTCAAGAAGCTGAAGTACGGCTCACTCGCAACGGCGATCACGCTCATTTTTATTGCAATTATTGTTGCGGCAAATGTGATCTGCAATATCCTCGATAACCGCTATAACTGGAATATCGACCTGACATCCAGCGGCCTCTATGAGATGGATGCACAGACGGTTTCCTATCTGAACGGCCTGAATGCCGATGTGAAGATCACGGTTCTCGCGCCGGAAAGCTATTTCGAGACAAACAATATCGAGATCGTTCCGGAGACACTCAACCGGTTCCGCACAGAGTCCAACGGCCATATTACCGTGGATTATGTCGATACGGCCAAGAACCCGGAGGCTGCGAACCAGTATACCGAGCATTATTCCGGTCAGCTCACGCTCGGCGATATCGTCGTGTCCAACAAGGAGGGCGACCTTGTCCGCGTGCTGAAGCTGACGAACGATATCGTCAAGATCTCGCAGACCCCGAACTATCAGACCATGTCCTATGACACGAGCATCAGCTTTATCGGCGAGCAGTCGCTGCTGTCTGCGATCACCGGCGTCACAGACCTCAATCCGGTCACGATCGCGGTCATCGATACGCTGAACGGCGATGTGATCTACAATTCCAACCAGACCGGCTTTGTCCGGATGATCGACCTGCTCGAAAAGAACAACTATACGGTTGAGCATATCGACCTTGCGACCGACGAGATCTCGACGGAAAAGTATGACTTCGCGATCCTCTGCGCACCGTACAATGACCTCACTGAGGCACAGGTTGAGAAGCTGACCGCGTTCCTCCAGAACGGCGACCAGTACGGCAAGACGCTGCTCTACTTCGGCAGCCCGATGCAGCGTGACCTGGTGAACCTCAATGCGTTCCTCGAGGTCTGGGGCATCGCAGTCGATCACTCGATGATCATTGAGAGCAACAACTCCACTGCACAGGTCGTGCAGGTGCTCATGGGCAATCAGGCGAATATGGCACTGGCTGTTCCTGTCGGCAGCACGACCGAAGCAGAGCTGAACACTGCATTCACCTCGAAGCTCCCGATTGTTGCACCGTATTTCTGCCCGGTTCAGACACTGTTCTCGACCAATGCCGGCAGAACCACCACCCCGCTGCTGACGACCTCCGATACCTGCTATACGGAGCCGCTGACAGAGGGCGAGGAGGCCGATGAAACGAAGCAGAGCTTCAACCTCGCGGTGCTCTCCAGGACGACATTTACCGACGGAAGCGAAACCTATGCAAGCTCGCTCATCACCTTCGGTTCCTCGTTCTTCCTGGATTATCTCGTCGCGGGCAGCTCCAACACCTACGGCAATGCAGATTATTTCATCCAGACACTCAATTCGCTGACCGGCAAGGAGCAGGTCATCACGATCGCAGAGAAGTCTCTGAATCCGACCATGGTGACGGTGACAAGCAGCCAGCGCAAGACGATCCGCAATGTGACTGTGTTCATCATTCCGGCGATCGTCGCACTGGCCGGCATCTTTGTGTATCTGAGGAGAAAGAATAAATGAACAAAACGCTCAAGGGTATTATCGGCGGAAGCGCCCTGCTTGCGGTGCTCGGCGGTGTACTCGCTGTCCTGAAGCTGACGGAGAAGGAGCCCGAGCCGGAATCCTCCTCCGAGGCTGAGGTCATCATGCTCTGGCATGCGAACAGCGACGATATCAGCAAGGTCACGGTCGAGCCTGCGGACGGTAAAGCGTATTCCGCAGTACGCCGCATGGATCAGGTCGAGACAACCGACTTAAACGGCAGCAAGATCACGCAGGATATCGCGAACTATTATCTCACGGACTATGACGATCTTCCGATGGATACGACGGGCATCCGTCTGCTCGCGACCCGTGCGCCGGAGCTGGCGGCGGTCGATGTGATCCTGGAGCATGCGTCCGATTCGGACTATGCACGCTTTGGCCTGGATCATCCGACCCGCGTGACCTATGAGGTCGATAACGCGGATCCGATCGTGTTCCTGATCGGCGACAAAACACAGGTCGATTCCAACTACTATCTGCGCATGGAGGGCGGAGATACGGTGTATACCGTCGAATCCACTGCGGTGGATCCGTTCCTGAAATCTGCGGAGGATTTCCTCGGCACACAGGTGACGCCCGAGCCCGAGGACGGCGAGGAGATCATCGTCAAGTCTGTCCGCATCGAGCGCAAGGATCTTGATTACGACATCCTTCTGGAATATGACGAAAGCATTTCCGAAAGCGACCGCAGCGGCAGCATGGCACAGCATGTCATGACTGAGCCGATCTACTGCCTGCTCAGCCCGGATAAATCCGCAGATGCCACACACGGTATCTACGGCCTGTCCGCAAATGAAGTTGTCACGCCGCACCCCACGGAGGCCGACAAGAAAAAATGCGGCCTCGATGACCCGTTCACGACCGTCACGGTCAAGACCGGAGAGGGTAAGACCGTAACCTTCACGCTCGGCGATACCTACGAGACAGAGGACGGCGAAACCTATTATTACGGGATGCTGAGTACCGTCAACTGCATCTACGGCTTCTCCGCCGATGCAACGATCTATGATGACGTTGTTCCGTCGGGTATTTCCTCGAAGAATATCCTTGACCTCTATGTCTGGGATGTCAGCCGTCTTGTGTGCGAGGGCGGCGGGAAAAAGCTCGAATTTGACGGCGAGGGCAGCGATGCGTCTGACTTTGTCCTGAAGCTGAACGGTGCGCGCTATGAGAATACCGAGCGCTACCGTCAGTTCTATTCGTTCCTGCTTCAGACCAAGGCGGAGGATCTCATCATTGAGGAGATCGAGACGCCGGATGAATCGGAGCGCCTCGCCGCACTGACCGTCGAGAAATCCGACGGCACGCGCAGCTATCAGATCGACTTCTACGATGCAGGCGGCATGAAGGCCTACATCGCGATCAACGGCCGGATCACGTTCCGCTGCCGGAAATCCTATGTTGATACGCTGCTGCATAATATTGAGATCTTCGAGAATGATTCGGAGGAATTTACGACCAGATGGTAAGACAGTGCGGGAGTCAGCATCCGCACTTTGATAGAAAAAGGGAGGTTTTTACGATGAGCGAAAGCTATTTTACCTATAAGGCACGCCCTGTCGTCCGCAGCGGCAAGACGATCTATTACGGCAGCATGGCTGAACCGTATGTGGTGATGATGACGGTCACGGCGGAGCAGCCTGACCACGATATCATGGCCGCAACAGAGATCAAATGCTATCTGATGAAAACGGACAAAAACCTGAACCCCATGCAGGCAATTACGAAAACCGCAGCCCGTGCAACGCTCTATGATGCTTTGGAGCTCGCGGCTGCATGGCTCCGCTCAACAGAGCGGCCGGCAAGCTGATTCGCGGAACGATTCTGAAAACAGGGGAGGTCACACCAATGAGCAAGGTTTTGATTATCGGATGCGGCGGCGTTGCATCCGTCGCGATCCAGAAATGCTGTCAGAATGACGCTGAATTTACAGAGATCTGCATTGCGAGCCGCACCGTCAGCAAGTGCGATGCGCTGAAGGCGAAGATCGAGGCAGAGGGCAGGTCAAAAACAGTCATCACGACTGCGGCGCTGGATGCCGACGACAAGGATGCAGTGCTGGCGCTGATCCGTTCCTATCAGCCCGATGCCGTGCTGAATCTCGCGCTGCCCTATCAGGATCTGACAATCATGCAGGCATGCCTTGAGGGCGGCGTGCATTATATCGACACCGCAAACTATGAGCCCGAGGACACCGATGATCCGGCATGGCGCGCGATCTATGAGAAGCGCTGCAAAGAGCTCGGCTTTACGGCATATTTCGACTATTCGTGGCAGTGGGCATATCAGGAGCAGTTCGAGAAGGCCGGCCTGACCGCACTCTGCGGCTCCGGCTTTGACCCGGGCGTGACCTCTGTGTTCACGGCATATGCGCTGAAGCACTACTTTGACGAGATCCACTATATCGACATCCTCGACTGCAACGGCGGCGACCACGGCTATCCGTTCGCCACGAACTTCAACCCGGAGATCAATCTCCGCGAAGTCTCCGCAAACGGCTCCTACTGGGAGGACGGGCACTGGGTCGAGACAAAGCCGATGGAGATCAAGCGCGTGTATGATTTCCCGCAGGTCGGCAAAAAGGATATGTACCTGCTGCACCATGAGGAGATCGAATCCCTCGCGAAAAATATCCCGCATGTCAGGCGGATCCGGTTCTTCATGACCTTCGGTCAGAGCTATCTGACCCATATGAAGTGTCTGGAGAATGTCGGTATGCTCTCGACCACGCCGGTCAATTTCAACGGCACGGAGATCGTTCCGATCCAGTTCCTGAAGGCGCTGCTGCCCGATCCGGCATCGCTGGGGCCGCGCACCGTCGGCAAGACGAATATCGGCTGCATCTTCACCGGCGTGAAGGACGGCAGAGAAAAGACCGTCTATATTTACAATGTCTGCGATCATCAGGAATGCTACAGGGAGCTCGGCTCTCAGGCGATCTCCTATACGACCGGTGTTCCGGCAATGATCGGCGCGGCACTGGTCGCGAACGGGACATGGCGCAATCCCGGCGCCCGCACGATCGAAGAATTCGACCCCGATCCGTTCATGGATATGCTGAACAAGTGGGGGCTGCCGTGGGTTGTCGATGAGAACCCGCAGACGGTGGAATGATGCGGCGGCAGGAATTGCCGACTCCCTGCTATATCATTGATGAGGCAAAGCTCCGGAGCAATCTGGAGCTTTTGCAGCATGTGGAGCAGGAGAGCGGCGCGCACATTTTACTGGCGCAGAAGGCGTTTTCGTGCTTTGCGGTGTATCCGCTGATCGCGCAGTACATCAGCGGAACAACTGCGAGCGGGCTTTACGAGGCACGGCTCGGCGCGGAGGAATTCCGCAAAGAAAACCATGTGTTTTCACCGGCCTATGATCCGGCAGAATTTGCGGAGCTGTGCCGCATCTGCGACCATATCAGCTTCAATTCCTTTGCACAGTTTGAAAAATACCGTCCGGTCTGGGAGCAGGCAGGCGTCAGTGTCGGCATCCGCGTGAACCCGGAGTGCTCGACGCAGGGCGACCATGCGATCTATGACCCCTGCGCACCGGGCTCGCGGCTCGGCGTGACAAGGGCGAATTTCCGCCCGGAGCAGCTCAGCGGTGTTGAGGGGCTGCATTTCCATACGCTCTGTGAGCAGAATGCAGACGATCTGCTGACGACCTTTGCCGCATTTGAGGAGAAATTCGGGGAATTCATCCCGCGGATGAAGTGGCTGAATCTCGGCGGCGGGCATCATATCACCCGCGATGATTATGACGTATCTGCGCTGATTTCGCTGATCAGGCACATCCGCGGACACTACGGCGTCGAGGTCTATCTCGAGCCGGGCGAGGCGATCGCTCTGAACGCCGGCTGGCTTGATACGCAGGTCATGGATATCGTGGAGAACGGGATCAAGGTGCTGATTCTTGATGCATCGGCAGCATGCCACATGCCCGATGTGCTGGAAATGCCCTACCGTCCGCCGCTGAAGGATTCCGGCAAGTGGGGGGAGAAGCCGTATGAATACCGGCTGTCTTCGCGCACCTGTCTTGCGGGTGATATCATCGGCGACTACAGCTTTGACCGCGAAATTCAGGTCGGCGACCGCCTGACCTTCGAGGACATGGCGATCTACTCCATGGTCAAGAACAACACCTTCAACGGCATGCCCCTGCCCGCAATCGCGATTCAGCATGAATCAGGCGACTGTGAGATCATCCGGCAGTTTGGCTATGATGATTTCAGGGAAAGGTTGTCCTAGAATGAAACGAAATGCACTGAGCCACCGCCATGCCATGAAGCTCTGGCAGGTCATTGTCCGCTGCGTCTGCATCCCGCTGGTCTGGGTCTTTTATGCGGGAATCATTTTCCTGTTCGTGTACTTTCGCGTCAGTGATTCCCGGGAAGCCGATGCGTATCGGAATGCAGAAAGGACGCTCTCTGTGACGGCGACGAGGTCGGTGGTTTCCGAAGAATACCGGCGGGATGCAGATGACCGCTACAGAAAATATTACAATGTAATTTGGGAATATCAGATTGACGGAAAAACCTATACATACAGCGAAACCCGACTCAATTCGCCCGGAAAGACACGGACGCTGAGCGTGTATGAGGGCAGCGATCACCGGTTTCATGTCTGGAACGGTGACGGAGCAGGGAGTGCCTTTTCGATGGCTGGGATGATCGTTGCAGGCATTCTGTTCTTTCTTTTGTTTGGATTTGTCACGATCGTCCTCCGGGGAATCTCAGCCCCGGATCCGCTGCCCCCGCCCGGACAAAGGAGCTTTTGATGAACACACCGAAAACAGACGGCTTTCACATGCCGGCAGAATTTGAACCGCATCACGGAACTCTGATGATCTTTCCGGAGCGCCCCGGTTCGTGGGCACACGGCGCAAAGGACGCACAGCGGGCATTTGCAGAGATCGCAGCGCGGCTTTCGCAGTGTGAGCAGGTGTATATGCTGGTCAATGACCGCACAGCCGAACCCGCAAAAAAAATGCTGCCGGAATCGGTCACGCTGCTGCACATCCCGACTGACGATGCATGGGCGCGGGATGTCGCACCGACCTTTGTGCGCAGTGACAGCACAGGCGAGGTACGCGGGATATCGTGGCAGTTCAACGCTTGGGGCGGTGATTTCGACGGCCTGTATCCCGATTATCAGCAGGACGATGCGGCTGCGGACGCAGTCTGCGCGGCACTGCGCAAGGCCTGCTATGATGCGCGCCCGTTTGTCCTGGAGGGCGGCGCGATCCACTGTGACGGCGAGGGCACTGTGCTGGTCACGGAGGCCTGCCTGCTCTCGGGCGGGCGCAATCCGCAGATGACCAGGGCGCAGATCACCGAAACGCTGCTGGAAATGCTCGGCGCGGAAAAGGTCATCTGGATCCCGTTCGGCATTTACAACGACGAAACAAATGAGCATATTGACAATATCTGCGCATTCACAGCGCCCGGCGAGGTCGTGCTGGCGTGGTGCGATGATCCGGATGACCCGCAGCATGCGATGTCGCAGGCGGATTTCGATGTGCTGTCGCGTGAGACAGATGCCAGGGGCCGTCGCCTGAAGATCACGAAGCTGCCGGTTCCGCACAAGCCCGTCTGCGTGACTGCGGCGGAATGCGAGGGATATGTCTTTGCAGAAGGGGAGGATACCCGCGAGCCGGGCGAACGGCTTGCCGCATCCTATGTCAACTTTTATTTCGGCAATGACTGCGTGCTGGTGCCGCAGTTCGGCGGGGAATATGCGGCGGATGATGCGCGGGCATGTGAGATCCTGCGCGGCTGCATTCCCGGGCGGGAGATCGTCCCGATCTCAGCGCGGGCGATCCTGCTCGGCGGAGGAAACATCCACTGCATCACGCAGCAGATCCCGCTATTCCGCTGATTCGTAGGCCTCCCGCAGCACCTTCAGCGCATGCTTTTCAATGCGGGAGACATATGACCGGCTGATCGACAGCGCTTCTGCCGCTTCACGCTGTGTCTGCGGCGGTCTGCCGAACAGCCCGTACCGCCGGACGATGACCTCCCATTCGCGGGGGGAGAGGCGGGTTTGCAGAAAATGATAGAGCTGTTTTTCCTGCATGCTCCGGATGACCTGATCCTCAAGGTCGCTGCCGTCCGGCATCACGTCGAGCAGCGTCAGCGCATTGCCGTCCTTGTCATATTCCAGCGGATCCTCAAAGAAAACCTCGCCGGCAGTCTTTTTCTTTGCGCGGTAGTGCATCAGAATCTCGTTTTCGATGCAGCGGCTCGCATAGGTCGCAAAGCGCGCACCCTTTTCCTGCCTGAAGGATGACACCGCCTTGATGAGCCCGAGGGTTCCGATCGAGATGAGCTCATCCTGCTCCCGCTCCGGGGTGTAGAATTTTTTTGTCATATGTGCGACCAGCCGGAGATTGTGGGAGATCAGCTTTTGTCTGGCGTCCTCATCGCCCTCTGCCAGACGGGCGAGACATTCGTCCTCCTCGGCACGGCTGAGCGGCTGCGGAAATGCGGCCGTATGATCGACATGCAGCAGAAAAAATGTCATTTGCCCGAATAAACCCGATAAAAATGTCAGCATAACGTACACCACCTTCAGCGCATTCTATGCGGCGGGGCATGTACCGTATACACAGACTGATATCCGCAGACAAACCGGCGCAGCAGAATCCGATCTGCCGCGCCGGTTTGTTTTATTGGGTATGTAATTTTTTAGGTGGTCGGAAAAATAAGGTTAAAACAAATAGTTTTAATTTCGCCCATATTAAAAGTTTCGCTCAAGCCTT
>CAMNJD010000362.1 GCA_946540705.1 uncultured Ruminococcus sp.
ATAACATATCTGCACTGTCAATAGAAACGCCATAGTACTTCTGACCGCATATCAGAAATACTATGGCTTAAAACTTCTATATCAGCATCGACCTTTAACTGCCGGAACGCTTTTGTTTGTTTTAGAGCGCATTGATGTGCCAGCACTCTGCCGCGTATTGGCGGATCGTGCGGTCGGAGCTGAACGGACCTGCTGCGCAGGTATTGCGCCACTGTTTTGCGGTAAATGCAGCCGTATCTGCATAGTCAGTAAGCGCACGCAGCTTCGTTTCAACATAGGACGGGAGGTCGAGCAGCAGATAATAGTGGTCGGGCTGATGCCAGCTTGCTCCGTCGAGCAGAGCGAAATACAATTCTCGGAATTCTCCGGTTCCGCCGTCGGAAACAGTCCCGTCAATCAGTGTCTTGACAACACGCGCAATCCGCGGGTCCTTTGACATGACCGTTCGGCTGCAATAATCCATCAGTCCCTCAAGCTCCTCGACTGTCGCGCCGAAGATATAATTATTCTCCGCGCCCGCTGCATCAACGATCTCAATATTTGCACCGTCAAGCGTACCGAGCGTCACTGCGCCGTTCAGCATCATCTTCATATTACCGGTGCCGGAGGCTTCCGTGCCGGCAGTTGAGATCTGTTCCGAAATGTCGCATGCTGCGACCAGCTTTTCAGCGTAGGAAACATTGTAATTTGTGACAAAGTGTACCTTCAGCAGACCTTTCACATCCGGGTCACTGTCGATCAGCTTCGCAATTTCGTTGATATATTTGATGATCGCCTTGGCGCGGCGATATCCCGGCGCGGATTTTGCACCGAACAGGAATGTGGTCGGCTGGAAATTCTGAATGCTGCCGTCCTTGATTCCGAAATAGATCCACAGGATCGAAAATGCGTTCAGAAGCTGGCGTTTGTACTCGTGCAGACGCTTGATCTGAATGTCAAAGCAGGTGTTGGGGTCGATCGTGACGCCCTCTGTACGTGCGATGAAATCCGCAAGCTGCTGCTTTTTGGTTTGCTTGACCGCATGAAACCGCGCCATTACTGCGGCATCGTTTGCATAATCCGTCAGCCCTTTCATTGCGTCCAGATCGGTCAGGAAGCTCTCAGAGCCGTTCAGTTCTGCCAGCAATCCTGTCAGCTCCGGATTGCAGACGCCGAGCCAGCGGCGCTGCGTGATGCCGTTTGTCTTATTCTGGAATTTTTCCGGCGCATAGGCGTACCAATCCTTCAGGACGGTCGTTTTCAGCAGCTCCGTGTGGATCTCCGCGACGCCGTTGACATAACGGCCTGCATACATCGCAAGATTCGCCATGTGAACCTGCCCGTTTTTGATGATGCGCATGGACTCGATCTGCTCCGTCGGGAGCTCCTTTGCATAGACCTCCTCCAGCAATTCCTCCGAGATCTGGAGCATGATCGCGTAGATCTCCGGCAGCAGCTCCTCAACGAGGTCGCAGTCCCATTTTTCAAGCGCCTCCTGCATGATCGTGTGGTTCGTGTAGGAGAATACCTGCTTTGCCATGCTCAGTGCCTTGCGAAAGCTGAAGCCCTCAGCCATCAGCAGTCTGATGAGCTCAGGAATCGAGATAACAGGGTGCGTGTCATTGAGCTGTACGGCCAGATGCTCCGGCAGGGAGTCAAGCGTTCCGAACTGCGCTTTGTGCTTTTTGAGACAGTCGGCAAGTGAAGCTGCACAGAAGAAATACTGCTGCTTCAGGCGGAGCGCTTTGCCTGCGCGGGTATCGTCATTCGGATACAGGCAGCGGGAGATATCTTCTGCTGCAATCGTTTCGGCAGAAGCCTTGAGATAATCCTGCTCATTGAACGATTTGAAATCGAAGGCGTTGACCGGCTCGGCCTGCCAGAGGCGCAGCGTGCCGATATGCGGCTCCTTGCCGGCGGGTGCATAGCCGATAATCGGCATGTCATACGGTACAGCACGAACAGTCTGTCCATTGTAAACGACGCTGACGGCGTCCTGCTCGCAGCGAATGCTCCACGGGTCGCCGAAGCGCTGCCAGTCATCGCCTGTCTCGGTCTGACGTCCGTCCTCGAAGCCCTGCTTAAACAGGCCGTAGCGATAGCGGATGCCGTAGCCGTCAACCGGCAGGGAGCAGGTCGCGGCGCTGTCGAGGAAGCAGGCTGCCAGACGTCCGAGACCGCCGTTTCCGAGCGCGGCATCTTCGATCTCCTCAAAAACAGACAGAGATGTGCCGGCTTGAGAGAACGCCTGTTCCATATCTTTCAGCAGATTGAGACAGTAAAGGTTGTTGTAGACCGCTCTGCCCATCAGAAATTCCATGGAAAAGTAGCAGACACGGCGGCCGGCCAGATGTGCCGCACGGCAGTCATTCCAGCGGGGCATGATCTCGCGGCAGACGGCCTCGCTCACGGCGTTGTGCAGCGCATAGACATCTGCTTTGGCGGCGGGCATACCGAGCTGCTGCTCTGCCTGCTTCAAAATAGTCTCAGCTTTGTTCATGTTGATTCCTCCGTTTATGAAGTGCAGTGTGTAATTCACACATTCTTGTTTATTATACCATATTATACGGAAAAGTGCAATGGGAGCAGTCAGAAATAATCTACAGTGAGACAGCATGGGAGCAAAATCGGAGCCGGGCACTGCCCGGTTATACCATATGATACGGAAAAGTGCAATGGGAGCAGTCGGAAAAAATCTACAGGGAGACAGCATGGGTGCAAAATCGGAGCCGGGCACGAGGTGCAGCGCCCTCATGATCAATCCGCACGGGCACTTTCATCGACTGTTCCGCACAAATATTGCTGTTTGTTTCGCAAAATTTTATGTGATATTATTTTATTGGCAGATGCTTGACAAATTTACGGTTTTGTGCTATAATATATCTGTTGTCTGGGTGTGGCGCAGTTGGTAGCGCGCTACCTTGGGGTGGTAGAGGCCGCCCGTTCAAGTCGGGTCACTCAGACCAGGTCGGCAGTGCCGACAGCCGAGATAACTCCCATGCAGCGATGTGTGGGAGTTATTGTTTTGTGCTCCCATTTCGTTTTACGGATCATCAGAGCAAAACGGCAGTGCCGACAGCCGAGATAACTCCCATGCAGCGATGTGTGGGAGTGATTGTTTTGTGCTCCCATTTCGTTTTACGGATAATCGGAACAAAACGGCAGTGCCGACAGCCGAGATAGCTCCCATGCAGCGATGTGTGGGAGTGATTGTTTTGTGCTCCCATTTAGTTTTACGGATAATCGGAACAAAACGGCAGTGCCGACAGCCGAGATAGCTCCCATGCAGGTTCTGTGTGGGAGTGATTGTTATATACTCCCCTTTTGTTTTACGGATAATCGGAACAAAACGGCAGTGCCGACAGCCGAACAAACAAAATGAGGTGGATCATATGACAGCGAAATTCCGATTCGCCGCCGCACTGGCAGCCGCCATGCTCATGACCGCTGCGGGCTGCAGCGAGACCGCCGTGAGCAGTCAGGCAGATGCGCAGAGCAGCGCACAGAAGGCAGAAAGCTCCGCCGCCGACACAGAGAGCCGGACCGATTCGCAGGAGAGCAGCCAGAGCGAGACCGAAGCGCCGCCGCAGGCATCCGATTCGCAGGAGACCGACGACCACACATTCCGCGTCGGCGGGCGATTCCGCGTCAAATCGGTCGAATATATGTATACCGCGTGCGGCGAATATCACCCGGAGAATGTCTATCTCACGCCCGCGGAGGGCAACCGCTTCGTGTTCGCCGAGCTCTACTGCAAAAACAACGGCGAATCCAACGAGGGCGTCTCGTGGATCAGCTTTGACTGTCATGCCGACGGCGTCGAGTGCAAGACGGCAACAGCGACCGACGCACTCTCCGCGACCGTTTCGCCGGGGCGTGCCGCACAGGGGCGCGTCTATTTCGAGGTGCCTGCTTCGGCGAAGGATATCCGCATCGGCTACCGCGTCAGCATCCTCTCGGACGAGCGCGCGTATCTGATCGTCGACGGTGAGCAGGATGCGGGCTTTGTCCCGGAGAAGAACACAGCGCCGACCGAAGGCGCTTTGCAGCCGGGCGGCTCGTTCACGGCGGGCGGGCTCGAGATCAGATACCTGTCCTGCGGCGAATTCACGGGCGAGGTATACAACCGAAAGGCGGGCTGCCGCTATGTGCAGTTTGCGCTCGAGGTGACAAATCCGACCTCGGAGGAGCTTCGGTTCAGCAGTCTTGATCTGCGTGCCTGTGCAGACGGCATGTGCGTCCAGAGCTATCTTGCAGGCAGCGACACGCTGACCGGCAAGCTCGCGCCGGGTGCGTCGACATCGGGCGAGGTCGTGTTCACCGTGCCGGAGGATGCACAGACCGTCGAGGCGGAATATCAGCAGTCGTATAACGGCGAAATCACCGTGCTTGCATACCGGTGAGACAAACAGCCCCTGCCCGGAAAGCGAGCAGGGGCTGATTTTATGTCATGTCGGTGAACGGTCACTCCGCCCGACGGTAAACAAGCATATTCCAAGAGCGCGGCGGGAGCACGCTGCCGTTTCCGACGGTCGGGTGCACCGCAAAAGGCTCGTCCGCGG
>CAMNJD010000363.1 GCA_946540705.1 uncultured Ruminococcus sp.
GAAAGTACCCCGTAGGGCTGCTTTCCCCATTCAAAATAGCATCGCGAAGCGATACCTTATTCTATTTAACCGTTCTAAACCACCTTTTTTTGTGCGAGAATCCACCCAAATCTTTATTAGCCCTGAAAAGTTTTTTCTGATAATATTGCCATTTTTCGGACGATGTGATATAATAAAGACAGCTATCTTTTTTCAGATCTGAGGTGACTGCGATGTTTGACAGGCGGCTGATGGAGCTTTGTCCCGGGAGCCGGCGCTATATCGCCGGAAATGTGCTGTTTCAGTGGCTCGGGCTGCTCTGCAATGCCTATATGATCTTCACTGCGGCGGAGCTGCTCACGGCACTTTACCGCCGTGACGGTACCGTTTCGCTCGGCGGGACGGCGCTGCGCTTTGCGGCAGTGCTGGCGGTGCGCGCCGTGACGGGCTTTCTGGCCGTCCGCATGAGCTTTCTGGCATCGCGCTCGGTCAAGCGGATCATCCGCGGGCGCATCTATGACAAGCTGCTGCGGCTCGGCCCGGATTACCGCGAGCACACCGAGACTGCCGCGCTCGTGCAGGAAACGACTGAGGGCGTCGATCAGCTCGAAAGCTATTTCGGGCAGTATATGCCGCAGTTTTTCTACGCGCTGCTCGCGCCGCTGACGCTCTTTGTCCTGTTCATCATTGCCGGCAGCCTCAGAACCGCTTTGATCCTGACGGTCTGCGTCCCGCTGATCCCCGGTGCGATCATCGCCGTGCAGAAGATCGCAAAGAAGCTGCTCTCGAAATACTGGGGCGATTACACGAAGCTCGGCAGCTCCTTCCTCGAAAATTTGCAGGGCATGACAACCCTGAAGATCTATCAGGCCGATGAAATGAAGCAGGAGCAGATGCATGCGGAATCCATGCATTTCCGCGATATCACGATGAAGGTGCTGACGATGCAGCTCAATTCCGTGACGGTCATGGATTTCTTTGCATACGGCGGTGCCGCGCTGGGCATTGCCGTCGCCGCGGTGAGCTTTTCCGGCGGCAGCATTTCGCTCCGTTCCTGCATTTTCATGATCCTGCTCTCGGCGGATTTCTTCCTGCCGATGCGCCGGCTCGGCAGCTATTTTCACGTTGCGATGAACGGCATGGCGGCCGGTGACCGCATTTTTGACTTTCTCGGTACCCGTGAGCCGCACCGTCCCAACGGCACGCTCTCTCCGCAGGGCGGCGAGCTCCGCATGACCAATGTCCGCTTTTCGTATGACGGCAGCCGCGAGATCCTGCACAGCGTCAGCCTCACGGCAAAGAAAAACCGCCTCATTGCGATCGTCGGCGAGAGCGGCTCGGGCAAATCGACCGTTGCGGGGCTGCTGACCGGCAGGCTGAAGCCGGATTCCGGCAGGGTGACGGCGGCGGGCAAGGATCTCAGCCAGATCTTCATTAAGAGCCGCATGGATACGATCACCTATGTCGGACATGACAGCATGCTCTTTCGCGGTACAGTCCGCGAGAACCTGCGCCCTGCTGCACCCGATGCGCCGGACAGCCGCATGATCAGCGTGCTGCGGAGCTGTGCGCTCTGGGATTTTTTCAAGGCGCGCAGAGGGCTTGATACCGAGCTGACAGAATTCGGCGGCAACCTCTCGGGCGGTCAGCGGCAGCGTCTCGCGCTCGCACGCGCCGTGCTGCACGATACACCGATCTACATTTTCGATGAGGCGACCAGCAACATCGACGCGGAGAGCGAGGAAACCGTCATGCAGCAGATCAATCGCCTCGCCAAGCAGAAAACCGTGATTCTGATCACCCACCGCCTTGCAAATGCGGTCAATGCCGACTGTATTTACGTGATGCAGGAGGGGACAGTCGCAGAGCGCGGCACGCATGACCGCCTGCTCAGTCAGCGGGGCGTCTACAGGCGCCTCTGGGAGACACAGCAGGAGCTGGAGCATTTCGGAGAGGAGGCGTCAGAGACATGCGAATGAAGCAAACAAAGCAGCAGGCACCGAAGGGCCTGCGGACACAGCTTGCCGTTCTGCTGAAGCTGCTGATGCTGGTGCGTCCGCTCGCGGGGTATATGGCACTGGCTGTCGCGGCGGGAACACTGAGCTTCCTCGCGGCGATCCTGATTCCGGTTTTCGGCGGCTTCGGCATCCTCAGCGTCACACAGGAGACGCCTCCCTTTTCGCTGACGACCGTCTGCGTCTGTCTGGTCGCATTTGCGGCCGCACGGGCGGTGCTGCGCTATACGGAACAGCGCACCAATCACTATATCGCATTTACACTGCTGGCGGAGATCCGCGACAAGGTGTTTGCGGCGCTGCGGCGGCTCTGTCCGGCGAAGCTCGAGGGACGCAGACGCGGTGACCTGATCGCGCTCATCACGGCCGATGTCGAGCTGATGGAGGTCTTTTTCGCGCATACAGTCTCACCGGTCTGCATTGCGCTGCTCACGGAGCTGATCATGGTCATTTTCCTCGCGCATTATCATCTGCTGCTGGGATTGGCGGGGCTGCTGGCATATCTCTGTGTCGGCGTCCTGATCCCGCTGATCATCATGAAGCGCGGCGGCGATACCGGCGAGCAGGTGCGCAGACACGCTGCGGACATGGCCTCGTTCATGCTCGAAAGCATCCGCGGACTGGATGAAACGATCCGGTATCAGGACGGAGAGGCGCGTGCGCACCGCCTGCGTGCGCAGTCTGCACTGCTTTCGAGGGCGCAGAAAAAGCTTAGCGATCTGACCGGCTTTGACGCGGCACTCACCGATGCGGTCATCATCGCGGCCGATCTCGGCATGCTGCTGCTGGCGGCGAAGCTGTATCTTGCAGGGGCGGTCGGCTTTGACGCGGCACTGATCTCCGTGCTTGCGCTGATGTCCTCCTTCGGGCCTGTCACCGCGCTCGCGGCACTGGGCTCGACGCTGCAAAACACCGCTGCCGCTGCGGAGCGTGTGCTCTCGTTACTCAGCGAAAAGCCCGAGACACCGGAGATCACATGGAAAAAGCCGCTGACATTTTCCGGTGCATCCTGCAAGGACCTCAGCTTCTCCTATCGGGACGGCAGGCCGGTTCTTTCACATATTTCGATGAATTTTCCGCAGAATACAGTCATCGGCATCACCGGGCAGTCCGGCAGCGGCAAATCGACGCTGCTGAAGCTGCTGATGCGGTTCTGGGCGCCTGAGATCGGCATGGTTCAGATCTCAGGGCGCGATATCAACCGCATCAACACGCCCGATCTCCGTGCAATGGAAAGCTACATGACGCAGGAAACGCATCTGTTTATGGATACGATCGCGAACAATATCCGCATCGGCAAGCCCGGCGCGTCCAACGAGGAGATTGAGGCTGCCTGCAAAAAGGCAGCGCTGCATGATTTCATTCTCTCGCTGCCCGCGGGCTATCAGACACAGGTCGGAGAGCTCGGCGATACGCTCTCGGGCGGTGAGCGGCAGCGCATCAGTCTTGCACGCGCATTTTTGCATGACGCACCGTTCATGCTGCTCGATGAGCCGACCAGCAATCTTGACAGCCTCAATGAAGCCGTGATCCTGAAGGCGCTGCGCGAGGAGGCCGGGGACAAAACGGTCGTGCTGGTTACGCACCGCCTCTCGACCGTGCGCATCGCCGACACGGTCTGTGCGCTCGACAACAGCCTCGACGGATGATCTCCACAGAAAGGAGCCGTGGTTCCAATGAAACGCAGCCTGAGCCGGAATCTTCTGACCCTGACCGCCGTGATCGGCGCGGCATTCCTCATGGCGCTCAACAAAAAGACCTTTGTCGATACCGCCGGCCTGTACCCCGGGGGTGCAGCCGGCCTGACGATTCTGATTCAGCGTGTGTCCGCGTCGCTGCTGCATGTGAATCTGCCGTTTACGCCGGTGAACCTGCTGCTGAACGCAGTGCCGGTGTGGATCGGATTCCGGTTCATCGGCAGAAACTTCACGCTGTTCTCGTGTGTGATGATCGTTGCGAACAGCATTTTCACGGATATCATCCCGCAGCATATTGTCACGGAGGACATTCTGCTCATCAGTGTGTTCGGCGGCATGGTCCACGGACTGGCAATCGCGGTCTGTCTGAATGCGGGCGCGACCTCCGGCGGGACGGACTTCATCTCGATCTTTCTTTCGGAGCGGCGCGGCATGGATTCCAACGGCATCATTCTCGCGTTCAATGTTGTGATCCTCAGCATTGCCGGACTGATTTTCGGCTGGGACAAGGCGCTGTATTCCATCATTTTCCAGTACAGCTCCACTGCGGTCATCCGGACGCTTTACCGCAAATTCCAGCAGAGCACGCTGTTTATCGTAACGACAAAGCCCGTCGCGGTCTGCAATGCGATCTACAATATCAGTCAGCACGGCGCAACGGTGCTGGAGGGCGAGGGCTCTTACGGACACTGTGAGCGCAATGTGGTGTACTCAGTCGTGTCGGCGGCGGAATCCCGCCGCGTCATCCGCGTGATCCGCGGGGCTGACCCCGAGGCGTTCATCAACGAGGTCAAGACGGAGAAGCTCTCCGGGCGGTTCTATCAGCCCAAGGAAAACTGAACCGATGCATCCCGCATCATACAAAAAAAGGGGTATGTAATTTTTTAGGTGAACGGAAAATAAGGTTAAAACAAATAGTTTTAATCAGTTTGTCGAGAAAGTGTCTCCGACGGATTCAAAATGGGGGCGCCGCCCCCATACCCCCGCTTAAGGGATACTATCCCTTAAGAATC
>CAMNJD010000364.1 GCA_946540705.1 uncultured Ruminococcus sp.
CAAGGAGTTTTCGTGCAAGATGACGGAAAATATGCAAGTAGATTGCGTGCCAAGCCGTCAGGCGGGATTTAATCAGTACTTCCTTAAGCACCACAGAAAACACAGGGGCATCAGCAGATTTCCTTGCAAAGCAGCCCGGAAACCGGGACTGCGCCCGGTATAAGTTACTTTGTATAGTATATATACGTTTTTTCTGCTTGACAGGTGATACATTTTATGCTATACTGAGAATATGGGATAAAATGGGGGTACAGATGCAGAAAAAATACAAAACCTGCACCTGAACCATTTTATGAGAGGGGTAAATCAATCATGAAAGCAACCACTCCGCGGCGTATTGCCGCAGCAGGGCTCTCTGTCCTGCTCCCCGCAGTCGGACTGACTGCGCTTCCGCCGCTGACCGCCGCCGCAGCAGGGACGGTCGTCATCAATGAGGTCTGCACGAAAAACACCACACTTGCTGCATCGGACGGACAGTTCTATGACTACGTTGAGCTCTACAATACCGGCAGCAGCGCCGTTTCACTCGATGGCTTCGGCCTCACCGACGATGCCGCAGTCCCTTATTCGTACAAGTTCCCGGCCGGCACCTCGATCCCCGCACACGGCTTTCTGTCCGTCTGGTGCGGCGTCAAGGATACCGCCGCCGGTGCGTCTTTCGGGCTCTCCAAAAACGGCGAAACGATCACCCTGACCGATGCCGCCGGCAGCATCGCCGCACAGCTTGAGGTCCCCGGCCTTGCGGATGATACCGCATACGGCAGAGTGCCGGACGGCAGCGACAGCCTCGCCGTGCTGGGCCGCCTCTCGCCCGCCGCCTCGAATCCGACAGACGCAGCCGTCAAAATCGCAGTTGAGGCTCCCGCGTTCTCGCAGGGCAGCGGCTTCTATGCGAACGGCTTTGACCTGACGATCAGCGCTCCGCAGGGCTGCACGGTCTACTATACCACAGACGGCAGCGACCCGACCGCCGCCTCTGCGCGCTATTCCGCTCCGATCAAGGTCTATGACAAATCGAACGAGGAAAATGTCTATGCCGCGGAAACGGATATCGCCGCAAACTACGGCGCCCCGTCCGACCCGGTCGATAAGGCGATGATCGTTCGTGCGATCGCAGTCGATGCAAACGGCAATGTCAGCGATATCATCACAAATACGTACTTTATCGGCTATACAAGCAGCGACCTCGCGATGAATATGCGCGTGATCTCGCTGGTCACGGATCCGGACAATCTGTTTGATCCGGTCAAGGGCATCTATGTCCGCGGCAAGGTCTATGAGGACTGGCGCAGCAGCCCGGAATACAGCCCGATGGCGCGTGAATGGGAGCAGCCCGCAAACTACACCCAGAGCGGCCGCGAATGGGAACGTCCGGCACATATCACCGTGTTCGAGAACGGGACAGCGGCGTATTCCGTCGGTGTCGGCATCCGCATGCACGGCGGCGCAACGCGCTCTGCGGCACAAAAGAGCTTCAATCTCTATGCGCGGCCCGATTACGGCGATACCAAGATCCGCTACGATTTCTTTGACGGTCAGCTTCTGAGTACAAAGGGCAAGGTCATCGACACCTTTGACAAGCTCTCGCTCCGCAACGGCGGCAATGACAGCACCTCCAAGATCCGCGACCGCATCAATCAGGAGGCCGTCGCAGACCGCGCGTTCGGAATACAGGCGCAGACAGAATGCCTCGTGTTCCTCGACGGCGAATTTTGGGGCGTGTATAATATCATCGAGAAAATCGGCAAGGAGTATGTCGCTGACCACTACAAGGTCAAGGAGGATGACGTCTGCGTCATCAAGACCGATGAGCTGGAGGACGGCACAGACCGCGGTCTTGCGGACTATGAAGCGCTTAAATCTCTCGCAAATTCGTCGAATTTCAACGACAAATCCGTATATGAGCAGTTCTGCAAGACAGTCGATGTTCAGAGCTTTGCCGATTATATGGCAGCGGAGCTGATCCTGGGCAACTCCGACTTCGGCGACAACAACTACTGCCTCTGGAAAACCGAGACAGTTGACACCGCAAAGGCATACGCCGACGGCAAGTGGCGCTTCCTGCTGTTCGATACCGAATACGGCCAGGGGCTCTACGGTCAGAGCAATTCCAATTCGAGCATCATGCAATCGCTGAAGCAGAAGGACTGCTGGATTTCCAGACTGTTCTTCGGGCTGCTCGACAACAACGAGGAATTCCGCCGGCTCTTTGTGACGACTTATTTCGATCTCTGCAACCAGAATTACAGGGCGGACAAAATGACCGCAGCGGTGCAGGCATATGAGTCGGTCTACAGTGCGGCCGATGCCGCAACCGAAAAACGCTTCAATTCCGGCACACCGTCATGGGGCGGCGGACAATGGGGCGGGTGGGGCGGCCCCGGTCAGCAGCAGACGGACTATAACCAGACCGTGCGCAAGGAGTTTGACTCGATCCGCTCCTTCTGGCAGAACCGCGACACCAATGCCAAGCAGATCCTGCTGAGCTACCTCGGCGGCAAGATCAGCAGCCAGACCTGCACGGTCACGGTATCCGACCCCGGAAAGCGGGGCTCTGTTCAGATCAACACGCTGACACCTGAATTCACGAACGGCAAATGGAGCGGCACCTACCCCGTCGATTGCCTCATCACGCTTCAGGCGACTCCCGCCGCGGGCTACAGCTTTGCAGGCTGGGAGATCACCGGTGCGGAGATTGCCGCCGGCAGCAGCCTCACTGCGGCGCAGATCTCCCTCAATCCGGGCGGCAGTCAGGTGACGGTTCAGGCAAAGTTCACCGAAGGCGGCGCATCCGTCCCGGACTTTACCGCTTCAGATGTGAACAAGCTGCGCAATCACCTCATTACGGCGGCGGCGCTGACTGCGGCTGAGGCTGCGAATTATGACATCGACAAGAACGGAAAACTTACCGCGGCCGACCTCACGCTGATGAAGCGCAGCCTCCTCGCAAAATAATCTCCATCGCCCGAACGCCGGGCTGACAGACAGATCACGCCATAGTATTTCTGACTGCGGTCAGAGATACTATGGCGTTTCTTTTGGTTATATTTCATTTCTTTTGGTTATATTTCAGTCAGCCGCCGTCCTGCGGCAGAGCAGCAAACCGAATGCGGCCTGCACTTCCAGTGATTGCAGCGCATTGAGCCGCGCAATGTGCTCCGGCGCGGTTTTGTGCGCATAGGGCGTCATCGCAAACAGATCGTGCAGCGATTGCCCCGTGACCGAAAACCGGTATTCGATTCGCTGCACATCGCACAGAGCAAAGCCCTCCGGCGCTGCGATGACCGGCCGGTTCTCATACGGCACATCGTAAACGGCTGCCTTCAGCTCCCAGAGGTGGCGCTCCAGCGGGATCGCCCGCAGCAGGATCCCGTCCCTTCGCAAAATTCTCGCAAACTCCCCTGCCTCACACGGCGCAAAAAAATTCAGCAGCAAATCACAGGAGCCCGTTCCGAGCGGCAGGCGGTTTACGGAAGCCGCCGCCCATTCGGTCTGCGCAGTCAGCGCTTCATTCGCCGCACGTTTTGCAGCATACCGGAGCGCGTCGGGCGAGATGTCGATGCCGGCGAGCGCGGTGTCCGCGGAGAGGCGGTGCAGCAGGCCGCAGGAATACCAGCCCTCCCCGCACCCGATATCGGCGATCTGCTCCGGTGCTGCCGCGCTGACAGCCTGCGCTGCTGCATCCAGCAAGGGCTGATAGGCTCCGCTTTCGAGAAAATCACGCCGCGCACGGATCATTTCGGCATCATCGCCGCGGAGCTTTTTCTTCTGCTTTTGCAGGAGATTGACATAGCCGTATTTCGAGCGGTCGAAGCAATGTCCGCGCACACAGCGGTAGGTCTGCGCGTCCGGCACGAGCGCTTCTCCGCAGACCGGACAGATCAGAGTCGGTTTCATAAATGATACCTCCGGAAAAACAAAAGGCTGAGTAAAATGCTCAGCCTTCTGCATGTTTGGTTGTTTGACGGATCAGACACCGACATTGCTGTGCGTGCCGCCCTCTGAGCTCTGAACGAGCACATTATCGGTCGCATACCATGCATCGCCGGCCTTGACGAGTGTCCAGCGGATCGTACCTGCGTAGTCATTGACATTGGTGACGCCGTCCCTGGTCTTGGTGAGCTGATATGCATACTTCGACTCAATGGTGCAGCAGTTCTCGGAATACATCTTCAGGTGAGAAATCTCGATCGGATCATCCTTACGCGAGGTGTAGGCATTGTTCCAGTTGAGCTCGCCTGCGGAATTGTGCATGTTCGTGTAGAGCGTCGAGCCGTTGATCATGAACTGATCCAGCGCGCCGAGGTTCTTCCATGTTGCCGGATCGCCGAGGGTCGCATAGCCCTCATTGATCATGTAGTTGATATAAGCAGCGGTCAGACCCTCTGTGCGGGAAATGATATCTGCGGGGATCTCCGCAGCATCGGCAGGCAGGAACACGAGCTCCTGATGCTTGGCACCCTCCTTGGGCTCTTCTGCCGGAGTCAGCGGATTGCCGGCGGCATCCGTCGCAGTGACGACCGGCGCTGCATAGAGGCCGCTGATCGAGCAGGACTGTGCCGCGGGCTGCTGTGCATACTTCAGTGCCGCCTCATCGAGCTTGACCGCAGCGTCTGCGGGCTGGAATGCTGCGGCATCGACTGCAACGCCGTTGATGCTGAGCACCGCGCCTGCGGGGATCACAGCGGTAACATCATACTCTGCCTCGGAGGCGACCTCCAGCATGGAATTGACGGTACCGACACCCCAGAGGCTGAAGTCATGCTTCTTGGTCTTGCCGGTTTCTGTCAGCTCGACCTCCGCGATTACGGCCTCGCCGCTGCGGATATAATAGATCGGGGTATCCTCGGTGAAGCGCTTGGATTTGATCCACGAGAACTTGGTATTTCCCGGCTCCTCAATATCGAGGGTATTGTAGATCGAATCCGATGTCTCATACTGCGAAAGCGGCAGAACGTCGATCTTCTGCTTGAGCATATCCTGGAAATAGGCCTGCTTTGCGGCGGCATCCTTGCCGTTGAGCTCCGTGACATAGGCGTCGATCGTATATTTGGGCTGCGAATCCTCAAACTCACTGCACAGAACCCAGATCCAGCGCATTGCGATGAGGATAAAGATGATGAACAGGATAATATAGACCGTCATGCCGATGCGCCACTTCGAGACCTTGCGGCCGGAAGCTGTGCGGGCATCGGACTGTGCGCGGGTATTGGCAGAGCGGGTCTGCTGTGCGGCCGAACGGGATCCGGTGCTCTGTGCGGGTCTGCGCTGACCGGAAGCGGGGCGCGAACCGGATGCGGAACGGGTACCGGAAGCGGAGCGTGTCCCTGCGGTGCTGCCTGCGGGACGCTTCCGGGGTGCGGGACGGGTACCGTCTTCGGAAGCGGGTCTTCTCACCGGCTTGCCGTCTGCTGCGGGACGCTTTGCGCGGGGCTGCTGTGAGCCGCTGCTGCTGCGATGCTGCGATGATGCGGGTCTGCGGCCGTCAGCGGGGCGCTGCGGGCGCTTCTTGGGAGCTTCACCGGGAAGGCGAACCTCCTGCTGTTCGTAATCCATGTCTTTTGAATCCTCCTTCGCGATCAGTTTTCCTGTGCGACGAGCCAGCAGCTCGGCATTTTACGCGGGCCGTAAAGCGATGAGCAAACGGTGATGAGTTCGTTATTGTAGATCATGTGCGAGGAGCTGCCGCCGTCGAGGTTTGCGGCATTGACAGCGCCGTGCTGAAGCATAATGGAGATCAGGTCATCATAGGTCGCGCCGAGAGAACCGGTCTGTCTGCCGTCGATCACGAGGATCAGAACAGTGCCGTCAGCGGTCTGGCCGATCGCGGAGCGCGGGTTGAAGCCGCCGCCGAGATCCTTTTCAGCATTGACCGGGTTGCCGTTGACGATCAGCACTGGGCCGAAGCAGACGGCATCGCGGATGCCTGCATCCATTGCCTGCTGGCCGGTCATGGTACCGACGTGGAGAATGTTGTTGTTGTCGAAGCCGATGATATCATAGGTTGCGCCGAGTGCGCCGTACTTCATCTCGCCCTGTGAAACGACCATGCCGAGCGGGATACCGCCGTTGCCGACGCCGTTGGGGTCTGCGAAGCCGCCGGCATTGATGCCTGCAAGAGCGCCGTAGTCAGCGACCATCTCCGCAACGCGCTTGCCCTCGTACTGTTCACCGTAGGGGCCGGAAACACCGACAAAGACGCGGGAGGGATCCTTGACCTTCAGGAGCTTGCCGCGGTAGGTCGAGCCGGTAATGTCGATCAGTTCCGTTTCAGGCTGAACGCTGTCGCCGCCCTCGGGATTCTCCTCCGCCTTCTGGCCGATCTGAACGAGTGTCGGGTCAGTGACCTCATCAGTGGTATTGTCGCGGAAGGTACCGAGATATTCGGCGATCTCCTCATCCGAATAGAACCAGTCTGCGAGGAAGCCGATCGCACTGGTTTCCTTGACCGAGCACACAAAGCGTTTCTGTGCGGTCGGGAAGGGTCCCTTCGCGATGACAAGCATGATCATCAGCAGACCGATCACGATCAGAAGAAGTGTTGTGAAGAAAACAATGAAGCACCGTCCGATGATCCTGCCGACGGTGAGCCGCTTGGGTTTCGCCTGTGCCATGTGAGTGAACATCCTTTCTTTGTTTAGGTTTTATCTGGCAGCAGCCGGACGCTCCGGCCGCGCAGTTACACAATCTATATTGTAATCGAAAATGCGGAAAAAATCAAGCTTTTTTCAGTTTTTCGACATATTCCTCATTGTTGGCGAAAATACGCTCCGATTTGTGTGACAGTTGTCAAAATGACGGATTTTCGTCTGAAACAGACTGCGCACCCGTCAGACGGTTTTCCGTCCGGCGGGTGCTGCTTTTTGAATTATGCGGGGATATCTGTAAGGATCCCCATGAATACCGGCAGATCCGTTTCCGTGTCCACGATCATGTACAGGAACGGACGGTCGAGGATCACGTATTTCACTTCCGGCAGGACCGCTTCGCATTCATCTGACATGGAGATTGCCGTGACTGCCGCCGCCTTGGTACCCTCGGTATCGACCTCGATATGCGTCTTGTGCAGCACCTTGTCGATAAAGAGCTCGCCGCTGGCGGTCTTTGCCATGCGGGAGAAATCCGCACCCTCATCGAACGCGCCTGCCATGCCCATCGCACTGAGCTGCTCCGACATCTCCGTATCAAAATCGTAGGAAAATTCCGGGATTCCCGCGGACACATCACAATCCTGCGCCGCGGTCAGCGTCTCACGGAGCGCATCCGGCGTCAGTCCTGCGAGATAATCGGTCACGGAGAGCCCCTCCTCCGGCAGCAGTGCCGCAAAGACATATCTGCCGCCCTCATAGGGCTTCATGAACCCGACAGCATGCGCATCCTCCAGATAGACCGACTCATCGGAATACATCATCTGTGCAGTCTGGGTGCTGCCGTCCGCCGCTGTGAAATCGCGGTCAGTCGGTTCATTTGTATATTTCTGCTCCCATTTCGCATCGAACACGACCGCATTGATGAGGTACATCACATCGGTCGGCTGGATCTCATCGAGCATCTGCGGGATCATCTGATCGGTATGCTCGCTGCACCAGGCGTTGATCTCGTCCGCCGTGCTCTGATCAAACGGGCGCAGATAGGCCGGTGCGCCGTAGTAATCGACATTCGTTTGCAGGAAATCCGGTTCCGCCTTGATCCGGTCGCCCTCGTCGCGGATCCAGAGAGAATTCGCACAGAGCAGCTTACAGGTATCGGTGTTCGGCTGATTCGTGCGCTGCGTGAGCAGATAGGGGTTGAGGTCGCTGACGGGCATCCCGCCGAGCGCCTGCTCCATTTGTGTCAGCGTATTGCCGTTTGCGCCGTTCGCGGTCATTGCGAGTGCCTGCATCACCGAATACGGCGAGATCAGCACATTGTTCTGCTGTTTTTTCACAGTCTCCTGCATCAGCTTCAGCGCAAAGGCGGTCTGTGCCGCACAGAACGGTTCGTCCGGGTCTGCGCCGGTCACATTCTGCGGCTTGATCTCCTCCGTGAGGTCAGCCGCCTGCACGGTCTGTCCGGCGGGTGTGTCGGATTCCTGTTTTCCGCAGCCGGTCAGTCCGGCGCAGAGCAGCAGCATCGCCGCCGCAAAGCTCATAGATCTTCTGTATTTCATTGTTTTTCTCCTTATTACTCTGCCCAGTCAGGCATTTCGGTTTCTGTTCCGGGGATATCCGCCCGAAGCAGCTCCGCATCATCCAGACTGCTTTGCTGCAATCCGGAAACAGCTCCGGTCTGCATATCAACAGAAATCCGCCGCTGCTTCAGCACAACCTGATCGGGTATGCCCCAGTCACCGCCCGCGCTGTAATCGAGATAGTACACCGTGCAGGCAGCGATGCCGTCATCATCGCACAGAAATGTGCCGGAATCCAGTGCCGCTGCGCCGCAGCTCGCATACAGGTCAGCCGCCGCAAGCAGCTTTACACGCTCATCAGTCACAGCGCCGCACACGGTCTGCGTTTCGGGATCGTAAAAATCGCCGGAAAGAATCAGAATCTCCTCTTCCCGCTTCAGTGCCCGCGATTCGCCGCGATAGACCCAGTACATGCCCGGCTCCTCCGCAATCCGCTCTGTGTTGTCATGATGCGCGGCAGCAATGACATTTGCCTCCTCGCGGGTCGCCGCCGTGCGCTGCGGAACATAGGTGTACCTGCGAGTCAGCACGGGACAGAGCGCATTGAGCAGCGGCTGCTCGGACTCCGCTCTGTGCATGTAGTTCAGCAGCTCCTGTGCCGTCATCTCCTGCATCTGCACCTCATACGGGTTGATCTCCGCCTCCGGCGGGGCGGTCTGCGGATCCGGCTGTGCTGCCGCCTGGGTAATCTCCGTGACGGCGGGTGCTGGCGCCTGAATCAGCTCCGCGCCGATCTCATCGCGTTCTTCGCCGCAGCCGGTCAGCAGCAGCGCCGCACTCATCAGCAGACATAAACGCTTCATTCGCCATGCACCTCCGTTCGGGTCATTCGTTCAGCTCGGTCAGAACCCCCATGAACACCGGCAGATCAGTCTCCGTATCAACGATCATATACAGGAACGGCCTGCTCAGCGTCACAAACTTCGTTTCCTCCGCCATGCCGCTGGCGACTGCCTCGACGGCCGTCGCCGCACCTGCTCTTGTTCCTTCCGCATCCACATCAATCCGGGTCTTATGCACCACACGGCTGACATTGATATTGCCGTTCTCACTGACTGCCGCACCGCTGAGATCTGCTGCCGCAGGATCAAACACATCGGTCATTCCCATGCTTTTGAGCATCGGGGAGAGCTCTGCATCATAGCTGACGGAGAACTTCGGCAGTCCGACACGCACCGATCCATTCTGCTTGTCCGCAAGTGTCCCGCGCAGCGATTCCGGCGTCAGGGCAGCGGCGTAGTCCGTCACAGAAAGCCCCTCCTCCGGCAGCAGCGCGGCAAAGGCATACCGTCCGCCTGCATAGGGCTTCATGAACCCGACCGCACGGTCATCCGAGAGATAGGTGTATTCATCAAAGAACATCATGTCGGCCATCTGCGTCCTGCCGTTCAGCGCGGTGAACTCCACCGTGTACTGATCTCCCCGGTACGGATCCGCCCATTTGGCATCAAAGGTCACGGCATTCAACAGATACATCACCGCGTTATCATCAATGTGATCGAGAATCTGCGGGATCATACGGTCGGTTTTGCTGTCCGCCCAGCGGTTGATGTCATTCAGGGTACTGTCGTCAAAGGCAGCCTTGCAGACGTCTGCGCCGTAATAATCCGCGGCATTTTGCAGGAAATCCTGCTGCACAGTCAGCCCTTCCGCATCGCGGAACCAGACCGAATTTGCTGTGAGCAGCTTGCAGGACTCGTCAGACTGCTGCCCGTTCCGCTGATTCAGCAGATACCGGTTGAGGTCGCCGACCGGAATCGAACCGAACACCTGCTCCATCTGCGCAAGGGTATTGCCCTTTGCGCCGTTCGCGGTCATCGCGAGCGCCTGCATCACTGAATACGGCGAGATCAGCACGTTGTTCGGGTCGGCCTTCAGCGCCTCCTGCATCAGCTTCAGCGAGAATGCGGTCTGTCCCGCGCAGAATGCTTCGTCCGCATCGGCGCCGGTCACGGTCTTCGGCTTGATCTCATCTGTGAGATTCGCCGCCTGCATATGATCCGCATTGCCCCTGCCGCAGCCGGTGAGCGCCATGCAGAAAGCCGCTGCCGTGAGAATGATTGATCTGATATTTGATGTGTTCATTGCTTCGTCCTCCTTTGGCCGGTTACTGTACGGTAAATGTCAGCTTCTTGTCCGCGAACAGCACGGAATATTCCCCCGCTTGCAGGCTGTCAATGCCGTAGGCGGCAGTCTGCACGGTATGTGTCAGGGATTCATGCGCGGCAAGGGTGTTCACCGTCACGTTGTCTGTCATCAGCGCAGAGCAGCTCACGGTCTGTCCGTCGGAATGCTCCAGCCGGAAATCGGCGGCGCTCCATGAAACATCCGTATCTCCGTCATTTTGCAGCATGACATGAATCTCAGTCGTCCCGGACGGCAGTGTTTCAGCTTCAAGCGTGACAGTCAGCGTTTTCAGCGCAGCGGCATACTGCACCGCTGCTTCGTCCGCCTCGGCATCCGGATCCGGCGGCAGCTCATAGGAGCTGTCCTCACGGGCGATCTCCGTGTCCGGCACACCGAGTGCCGTGCTGCTTTCCTCCGGTTTCTCCCCGCAGCCCGCAACGCAGAGCATTGCCCCTGCAAGTGCTGCGATTGTCAGCAGTTTCGTCGTTTTCATCATACACACCTCCTATAATATCACTCGCTCCAGCAACGATACAGAACATCTGCACTCGCGGCGATGATCGAATCCTCCCCGGGGAAACAGCCTTCCGCCTTAAAGCTGAACGTATCAAGCTGTACGCTCTCGCCGGAAAGCGGTTCGCTGCTATCGGCGCTGAAGTCTGTCAGCGCATCGGGATTCTTCGACAGCGATACATACAGCACATATCCCGTCGCTTCCTCGCGGTACAGCCATGTGTTGATATCGTTCACCGTTTCATCGCCCTTGCGGGTAATGCCGCGCAGATACTGCTCCTCCGGCGCGGTCACAAGCTGAAATACATGTTCATTCGCATAGATGATATCCGGAATCCCCCAGATGCCGTAATAATCGCAAAGCTGACTGTCGGTCATCCCGGTAAAATCGCCCTCCGATTCTTCCGCCGGTGCCTGCGAGCTGTCCGCATCGGATGTTTCTGCTTCATCTTCAAAAGCTGCTGCGTCAGCCGCGGAAGAATCCTCATAATGTTCGGCCGCATCATTCATCCCGTCAGTTTCCGGCGCATTGTCCGCAGCGTTCTCAGCGGCACATGCCTCTGAACTGTCAGCCGCGGGCGGCGCATAGCTGACGGCATTGTCTGCCGTTTCCAACCGCCCGGCACGCGGCATGCGCAGTGCAAATGCACCGAAGCCGGCGACTGCCAGCAGGCACAGCGCCGAGACTGCACCCGTAATCTGTTTTTTCCGCCGCGCACGGTAAACGGCGCTGCGGCGCATGACCTCAGCCATGAATGCTTCGTTCGACTGTCTCATGATTCCCGCTCACCGTCCTCTCCGATGATGCTCCGCAGTGCGTTTTTGGCACGGTACAGCAGGTTATCGACCTGCTTTTTCGATTTTTTCATGATCCGTGCGGTATCCGCATAGGAGCGCTCCTCAAAATACACCAGATGCACTGCGATCTGCTGCTCCTCGGGGAGCTGCGCGATCGCCTCGTGCAGCATGCGGGCGCGTTCGCCGCGCAGGATCTCCCGTTCGAGATCCTGCTCATCTGCGAGCGTCAGCTCCGCGTCCTCCAGCGGGACGCTCGGGCGGCGCTTCTGCTTCCGCAGCCAGTCGAGCGCACGGCTGCGCGCCAGCATGAACAGATACGTCCGGAAGGATGTTCCGAAGCGGTATCTGTGCCGGTGTACGACCAGATCCATGAACACATCGGCGGAAATATCCTCCGCCGCGCAGATATCGTGAACATAGCGCTGGATAAAAAATGTGATCGGACCGCGGTATTCCGATATGATCTCAGAGAACGCTGCTTCCTCGCCGCCAAGGTAGCGGCGGTAGCTGTCTGCACCTTGTTCCATATATTTGCTCCGTTTCTCTGCCTGAAAGCTGCTTTCACTATGCATACGTCCGGGCATGGGATGATTCCTTATGATTTTTGAAGATTTGTGAGAACTCACAAATTTTGTCTTGTTTATTTATAATATCTGTAGAAGTTCGCGTTTTCCTGTTGCTTTTTTGGTTGATCTGTGCTATAATAACAATGAACTCAAAAACGGATTCTTAAGCCCTCTCTTCTGAATCCGCAACCCTCTCTTTTGTGAAACCGTCCGTTCCGGGCGGTTTTTTCTTTGCCGGAACGGGATTTAGCGAAGAACAGTGCTGTTTCTTTCATGATCCCTTTCATTATACGATATTACACGGGGAATTGCAAGTGCTTTTGTCCGCTCCGGAGTGGCCGACCGGGGATTATTTCATACGCTTCCGGCGATGTCAACCAAAGTTTTTGGTCGAGCTTTTTTCA
>CAMNJD010000365.1 GCA_946540705.1 uncultured Ruminococcus sp.
TGGGTGCGAAAAAAGATATTTGTGTTAACCAGAATTTGTCAACCACCTAAAAAGTTACATACCCGGAAAATCATCGGCATTCTCCGGCAGAAAGAAGCATTTGTGTATGCGGATATCCGCGTCCGGATTGATTTCGCGGATGCGCGCCGCCATGACTTCTGCTTTGTACTGTCCGACTGTTTTCCGCGTTGCGATGATCTGCCGGTTGAGATTCGTCAGGCAGACCTTGTCATCGTCAACGAGGTCAAATGCCCCGACACCGCTGCGGACAAGTGCTTCACAGACATACCCGCCGACTCCGCCGATGCCGAATACCGCAACACGCGCGCCGGCGAGCTTCTCCATATTTTCTTTTCCGAGCAGAAGCTGTGTTCTTGAAAATTGATTCAGCATCTTATCCCTCCGAAATGATCTGACTGAGTATGTCAGTGAACTGTTCGATCTCCTGTTCTGTCGTCAGATGCGACAGGCTGATGCGCCATGAACTCAGCGCATTTTTCCGGTCATGCGAGATCGCCATGACCGCTCTGGACGGCGTATTCGGCACAGAGCAGGCGGATTTCACCGAAATGCACACGCCCTTTTCGTCGAGCCGCCGCCGCATCTCCTCGCCCTTGATGCCGCTGACCGATAGATTCAGAATATGCGGCACAGCATTTTCAGGGCTGTTGATGCGGATGCGCTCATGCTGTGCGCAGAATGACCGGAGCTTCTGATTCAGCGCATGAACCGTTTGCAGCCGTGCATCATATTCACTGACTGCATACTGCAATGCTGCCGCAAGCGCCGCTGCCGCAGGTGCATCCGGCGTACCGCTGCGGTAGATCGTTGTACTTGCGCCGCCGTGAATCAGCGGTTCCGGCACGATGCCTTTTTTCTTATACAGCACGCCGCTGCCCTTCAATCCGCAGAACTTATGCGGTGCAAAGCTCGCAGTATCGGCATATGAAAAATCAACCGGTATCTTGCCGACCGCCTGTGTCGCGTCCAGATGCAGACGGCAATTCGGGAAATCCTGCAAAACTTCCGCAATTTCACGCACCGGCTGTACCGTGCCGAGCTCACTGTCCACCGCACAGACTGCGCACAAAACCGTATCCTGCCGCAGCAGCGATCGCAGATGACAAAGGTCAGCCGTCCCGTCCGGCATGATGTTCACAAGGTCGATCTCCCAGCCCTGTTCCTGTAAAAAGGTCAGTGCGCCGCTGACAGAGCTGTGCTCCAGAAATGTCGAAATGATGTGTTTTCCGCGCCGCCGGTTTGCAAACGCGATGCCCTTGACCGCAAGATTGTTTGCTTCACTTGCACCGCTTGTCAGGATGATTTCATCCGCGCCGATATGCAGCAAGTCTGCGGTCTGCGCAAGCGAATGATTGACAATTCCCTTTGCAGCAAGCCCACATTGATGCACGGAATTGGGATTTGCAAAATGAGCCCTTGCAGTTTCCAGATACACGGATAACACCCGCTCATCCGGCGGCGTATCGGCGGCATAATCAAGATAAATCGGATCCATTTGATTCCTCTGCTTTCGTCCCGCGGATGCTTCTGCCGTCATCATAATCATCGAGGAAGTGATGGTATTCGCTGCCGCGGTGATAGGAAATGATCGTTTGCAGATTGACATTCTCCACGCTGCGGAAAATGTTTTTATCGACAGCCGGATTGACCGCACGGAGCTGCTTCAGCAGCGCTTTGATCTCCTGCCGCTTGGAGCCGCCGCCCCCGTTGTCGCACATGGTACAGTTTTCGGTGAACCGGCAGGCGCATTGGATAAACTGCAAATCATTGTACTGCTTCCAGCGGATAATATCCGCTTCCCGCACGAGATACATCGGGCGGATCAGCTGCATTCCCTCATAGTTTTCGCTGTGCAGCTTCGGCATCATGGTCTGCACCTGCGAGCCGTAGAGCATTCCCATGAGGATCGTTTCGATCACATCGTCAAAATGATGTCCCAGCGCGATTTTATTGCAGCCCAGTTCCTTTGCGGTTTTGTAGAGATGCCCGCGCCGCATTCTTGCGCAGAGATAGCACGGGTGCTGATCAACCTTTGCGACAGCATCGAAAATACCGGTTTCAAACACCTGCACCGGGATCTCAAGCAGCTCTGCATTTTCGCGTATCTTCTGATAATTGATCTCGTTATAGCCGGGGTTCATGACGAGAAATACGACCTCAAACGGGATCTTGGAATACCGCTGAAGCCGTTTCATACACATCGCCATGAGCATCGAATCCTTGCCGCCGGAAACACAGACAGCGATTTTGTCGCCCGCCTGAATCAGCTCGTATTCCCTGATGCCTTTGAGAAACTTTGTCCAGATCTCCCGCCGGAATTTATTGACAACCGAAAGCTCAATGCTGTTCGGCATTTCGGTTCTGACCGGTCTTTCCGTCATAGCACGCTCTCCTTTTACTATTCATATAGATACGGTATGATTATATCATATTTCGCACTGTTTGTCAATCTCATCTTGTTCTGATCACATGTTATTCGCCGTTCTGCCGCTTTGAAACAATGCCGGCAATCTGAAAGCTGCTTGACTTCCTGCATAGAATCTGGTATAATAACATAGTAATATAATAGACATGCTATGAATAATGATGCCGAAGCCTTGATTAAGGAAGCACTGATTAAATCTGGTGCGCAAGGATGCTTTCGGTCAAGTAAACTTGACCAGTCAGATTTTTCGTCAGATTGTATGAAAACGACGCCGCTGGGCTGACGCCCAGCAAGGAGTTTTCGTGCAAGATGACGGAAAATATGC
>CAMNJD010000366.1 GCA_946540705.1 uncultured Ruminococcus sp.
ATTCTGATTTATGATAGCACCAGTATAAATAACAATGCCCCGAAGCGCTTTTGTGAAACGCTTCGGGGCAAAACTTCTATATGAGTACCGGCATAAGCCGGGCGGTTCTTTGCTTTGTGATTACTTCTTTTTCGGCTGGACAGATTCCCATGTAGGATTCTTGCCGGCAAGCGTCTCAACATAATATTTCAGAATGATCTGGGCATCGGCTGCGGTGATCTCGCCGTCGCCATCAACATCGGCCGCTTGCTTTTGCGCGTCCGACAGGCCGGAATCCTTGCCCGCGAGCATGTTGACATATGCGCGGATCGTGATCTGTGCATCCTCTGCGGAGATCTCGGCATCGCCGGTCAGGTCGCCGGGGTCGAGCGCAGGTGCTGCCTCCGAGAATGCGAAATCGGTGAACGCATACGGCACCGTTGCGGATGAGCTGACTTCAATCACAATGCACTGCGCCTTGTCTGCGGGGATCGTCAGCTCCGTCTGCTTCATATCGGGTGTCAGTGCCATTTGGCTGTACGGCGCATAAGCCTCACCGTCGATATAGACATTCAGTGTCGCATCCGACGATACGGCGTCCTCCGGATGACCGACCTTGCAGGTGATCTGTCCTGCGTGATCGGTATTGATGCCGAACCATGCGGGGCTGTTCCATTTGGCTTTTGCTATGATTCCCTCGGTGTATTCGGTGCCGCCGACCTTAAATGTCTCAGGCAGCTCATATTCACCGGCATGATTGACAAACCGCTCGCAGTCATTGAGGTTGTAGAGCCGGTCGATGATGCTCTTTTCGTCCGTATATTCCGGCGCGGTGAATGCCTCTGCATCTGCGGCAGCAACCTTGCCGTCCTTCTCCGCGATCAGATCGGCAATGCCGAATGACTGCGCGATGCTGCACTGATCTACCAGCAGCACGACGCTCTGCACATCCGCAACATCCAGCTCGACCTGCTTCAGCGGCATATTTTCTGTCAGTTCGATCGGTGAAATATCCGCCTCCTCGCCGTCGAAGTAAATGTGCAGCTTGCTGTCGCTGCCGTTGATATTCTTGTCATCGGCATGTCCGACAGTGAAGGTCAGCTTGTCAAACTCGTCGGTGTTGATGCCGACCGAGGCAGTCGCATTCCATTTGGGTGTCAGCACCAGACCGTCAGCATAGGTGCGGCCGTTCATGTTCAGCATTTCCGGATCGTCAAAGAGGTTTTCGCTCTCGATCGGGTACACTTCGGTATTTCTGCCGTTGAATGCAAAATCAACGATATCCTGACCGGTTTTACATTCCGCGGTCGTATAGGGCTCCGCGTCCTTGGCTGTTGTCGTGCGGAAGTCTGCAAAGCCGTAGTTTGCGTCGGAATTGCCGGTTTTGTCAACGACAAGCTGCACGCTCTGCACCTTCTTGACCGGCAGTGTGATCGTTTTCAGCGGCATGTTGTCGGTCAGCAGGATGTCACCGAGCAGCTTGTACTCCTGCCCGTCCAGATAAATATGAAGCTGGGAGCTTCCGCCGGGCAGACCGTCTGCATGGCCGACCGTAAAGGTCAGTTCATCTGCGTTTTCGGTGTTGATGCCGAAGCCTGCGTCCGTATTCCACTTCGCATTCATGGTCAGACCGTTGGCATAGGAACGGCCGCACATCTGAAGATAAACGGCATCCGCATAGCTGCCGTTGTCGATGGGATAGACTGTGCAGTTCTTCTGATCGAACGCTGCATCGGCAATATCCAGACCGGTCTGATAGGTCGGCGCCGTGTCAACAGGCGCGTCTGTGCTCGTGTTGGCCTTGAAATCGCCGAAGCCGTAGGAAGCATCGCCGTTACCGGTATCGCTGAGAATGAACACAGCACTGGTGAAGCGCTTTTTGAGCGGGAGCTCAACGGACTGAAGCGCCATGCGCTCGGTCAGATCATAGGTGTTATAAAGGTTGCCGTCAAGGTAAATCTCCAGTTTCGAGTCTCCCGAACCGGTGTCATCGACATGGCCGAAGGTAAAGGAAAGTGAATCCAGCCCCTCAACACAGAGCCCGAAGCTGCTGCCCCCCCTCCATGTGAGATCCGCGCAGACACCGGAGCCGAAGGTCCTGCCGCTCATGACCAGCTTGTCTGTACCCTCCGCAAGGAAGTATTTGCCGTTCTCCAGATTGTAGACACAGGCGGGGATATCGGTGCATTTTTCGTAGCTTGCGAGGCCGTAGGCTGTCGAGGCATCGAATGTATCGGTTTTGAGGCCGGCAATGCCGAAGACGCCTTCGTCATAGGAGCTGCTGGAGAAGGAAATCTCGGCGGTCGAAATGCCGTCCACGGGCAGGCTGATCTCGTGCAGCGGATCCGCTGCGGAGAGCGCAATACTCGTGAATTCCTCACCGTCCAGTGTGATCTTCACTGTATTGGTGCTGCCCTCACAGTTATCCACATGGCCGATCGTGAAGCTCAGTGTCTTGCAGCCGGAGACATCCAGCGTGATGCCGGCGTTCTTACCCCATGCAGACGTAATCTGCACGCCGCTAAAGTAGCTTCGGCCGCTCATCTGCATAGTATCTACGGTCTGTCCCTCGCCGACCAGCAGGTAATTCGTGCCCTCTGTGATCGAGTTCCCGAGGAACGTGAGCACATCCGCGTCAACGGCCATTGCCGATGCGGAGATCGCAGCCCGATCTGTCCACACGAACGGTGCAGACGGTGCCGCGGTGCAAAGCAGTGAAAATGCAGCAAGGAATGCGGCTGTTTTTTTGAATTGCATTGAAAACACATCCTTTTTGTCAAAAATAGGAGCGAATGCTCCGGTTAACATTATATCACAATATGCAGAAAAGTGCAATGGGGAGCAGTCAGAAAAAATATACAGTGAGACAGCATGGGTGCAAAATCGGAGCCGGGCACTGCCCGGTTATATCACAATATGCAGAAAAGTGCAATAGGAGCTGTTTGAAAAACAAACAGCATGACAACATCATCGCAAAATCGGCACCGGCATTGTACAAAATGCCGGTTTTCTCAGGGAGTGTGTAATTCTCCGGCAGAATCGGTGTTCTTATAGACAGAGGGCAGATTCAGGAAGGCAAAGTATACAAACGCTGCGGCCGGATTTTGTGCAGTTCGCAGAAACTTCCGGAAAGATGTAACATTTTCCCGCAAAACGGTACTTATATAGCAAAAGACATGCTTTGCATGGCACACGCTGCTTATGGATACTCTGCACAGGAAAGGCTGGTGAAATTTGTGCGGTCTGCGCGTTGCCATTTGGCGGGGAGTGTGTTATACTATAATCAAAGGGCAGGCAAGGCTGCCTTCTCAGAACACAAAAGGAGGGCTTATTATGATGAAAAAGATTCTTGCGATGCTGAGCGCGGCGGTGCTGGGCTGCTGCATGCTCACAGCACCGGCCTTTGCGGCAGATGAAGCCGCATCGGAAACCGAGCAGACCTACCAGCTTGGCGATGTAGACATGGACGGAGAGGTTACAGCGAAGGATGCACAGCTTGTTCTGAGGGCTTATGTAAAGCTCATGGCGCAGCGCTCCTGCATACTGACAAAACAGCAGGTTGCGCTGAGTCATGTTAGTGGGAAAGAGGGAACGGATCGAGTCTATATTGAGAATGCGCAGGCAATTTTAATGTACAGCGTAAAAAAACTGGCCGGGTTCGATGACGTGTATATGGAAAATTTCTTTGCGGATTACACAAAGCATTGGACGAATATGGAAACATGCGGATATTTGGCTAAATATGAATGAGGGGGAGGACAATATGAAAAAAGCATTATTCATTGCCCGCATCGGTTCAGGCGAACCGGCGCGGGCGGTTTTTCATTTACGGGAATCGGAAAAAAAGCGCATGGGCGCTAAGAACGGTACGCATAAAGAAGTTTTACGCCATAGTATTTCTGATGTAAGGTCAGAAGTACTATGGCGTTTCTATTGACAGTGCAGATATGTTATACTATAATTGTTACTAACATAAATCGGAATTTGCGGGCATAACTTCTCCCAATTTACTCCATTCAATCACATGTGCCATTTCTCCCCACAGATCGGGGGTGACAACCCAAGGGGACAGGGGGAAACTCGCAAGCTCGCATTCCCCCTATCCCCTTAGGTTTTCGCC
>CAMNJD010000367.1 GCA_946540705.1 uncultured Ruminococcus sp.
CAAGGCAGAAAGCCGCCGCCTTGCTGACGCAAGGCAAGGATTTCTAACGCAGTATCACGGCAAAAAGACAAGCAGATATCTTCAAGAGATAGTTGGGACATCAATATATAGGAGGTGTGCCGCGGTGGAGCAGCAGAAAACCGATATCCTGAGCCTGCTTCCCGCACAGCTTGAGGCGGAGATCCGGGCTATGGGTGCGCCGGCATTCCGTGCAAAACAGATCTTCCGGCAGCTCCATGTGAAACGTGTCTTTGACTTCGCCAAAATGACAGAACTTTCTAAACAGTTTCAGGCTCAGCTCAATGAGCGGTTTTATATAAACCTGCCAAAGATTCGGCAAAAGCTTGATTCTTGTGTCGATGATACTGTAAAATATCTATATAGGCTCTCTGACGGCAACTGCGTGGAGACTGTCCGCATGGTTTATCACCACGGCGTGACCGCCTGTATTTCGACACAGGTCGGCTGCAAAATGGGCTGTCAGTTCTGTGCCTCGGCGCCGCTGGGGTTCATCCGGAATCTCACCCCCTCTGAAATGCTCATGCAGATCTACGGGGCGGATGCGGGCAGACCGGAACCGGAGCAGATCTCCGGCATCGTGCTCATGGGCATCGGCGAGCCGCTCGATAACTACGACAATGTGATGCAGTTCCTCAGACTGATCTCCTGTAAGGAGGGGCGGAATCTCAGCCTCAGACATGTGACGCTCTCGACCTGCGGGCTCGTCCCGCGGATCCGGCAGCTTGCGCAGGAGCAGCTCCCGCTGACGCTCTCTGTCTCGCTTCATGCTGCGCAGGACAGCGTCCGGTCGGCGCTGATGCCGGTCAACCGGATCTATCCGCTGGATGAACTGCTCGATGCCTGCTCATACTATTTTAAGCAGACAGGCAGGCGGGTCACATTTGAATATGCCGTCATCGCCGGGGAAAATGACTCGGCAGAAGCGGCGAAAATCCTCGCAAAACGCCTCAGACCGGTCTTTCCCGGGCTAAGGCCGCATGTCAACCTCATTCCCGTCAATCCGGTCGCCGGTACGGGATTTCAGGCGGGGCATGCCGCAAAATTTCAGCAATATCTGATAAAAGAAGGTGTCAACGCGACTGTCCGGCGCACGCTCGGCGACGATATTAAGGCCGCCTGCGGGCAACTCAGACGCGATCAGATCGAACAGGACACCGCTTTGGGGGAAACTCCGGATACGGAGAATTGAAAGAGAGAAAGCGTGGTGAGCGGCCGTGAAAGCATTTTTAGGCTGCGATATCGGCAGGATGCGGCCTGAGAATCAGGATTCGATCCGGGCTGAGGCATTCCCGGACGGCGTGCTCGCGCTCGTCTGTGACGGCATGGGCGGCATGCAGAACGGCAGTGCGGCCAGCAAGATCGCCGTTGCTGCGGCCGAGGAGCATTTCTGTGCAAAATATGAGACAGGAATGCCGCCGGAGGAGGTCTGCGAGCTGCTGCGCTCCGGTGCGGCTGCTGCGAACCAGAAGGTATACAGAGCCGCTGTCTACAGCGAAACACCCGTCCGCATGGGTACGACACTCGTCGGCGCCTTTGCACGGAACGATGTTGCCTGCATCGTCAATATCGGCGATTCCAGAGCCTACCTGCTCTCCGCCGACGGCGGCATCCGGCAGCTCACAACAGACCATACCGTCGTTCAGGTTCTCTATGAGCAGGGCGTCATTTCTGCTGAGGAGCGTGCGACCCATGTCAGACGCAATGAGCTGATCCGCGCAGTCGGCGTTTCCAGCCGGGTGCTCAGTGATACACAGGCGCTTCCGCTTCAGCAGGGCGATATGCTGCTGCTTTGCTCCGACGGCCTCTACGGCATGGTGCCGGAGGATCAGATCGAGCAGATCTGCCGGAGCAATCCGCCCGAGCAGGTGCCCGATGTGTGCATCGCAAAGGCAAATGCCAACGGCGGAAAGGACAATATCTCCGTCATTCTGCTGATGCAGAGCGAGAATGCGGAGGAAAACGAATCATAATGTTTGAATATCCTTGTGCAGCGTGCCGCTGACGGCGCGTTCGCAATGATACCTTATATAACCCCATATAACCCCAATATAAAGCCCAAATGGCAGTCAGTCAAATCAGTTTTGCCGGTCAGAACCGGTACGGAGGTTCGAGATGGAAAAAGAACGCAACGACAAGAACATCGGAAAAAAGCTGGACGGCCGCTATGAGATTACAGAGCTGATCGGTGAGGGCGGTATGGCGGATGTCTATCGTGCAACGGATGTTGTCGATAACAAGACAGTCGCTGTCAAGATCCTCAAAAAGGAATTCGCGGAGAACGAGGAATTCCTGCGCCGCTTCCGCAATGAATCCAAGGCGATCGCCGTGCTGAGCCACCCGAATATCGTCAAGATCTTCGATGTCGGCTTCTCCGAGCGCATTCAGTTTATCGTCATGGAATATATCGACGGGATCACGCTGAATGAGTATATGGAGCAGCAGGGACAGCTCGGCTGGAAGGATGCCGTTCACTTTATTCTTCAGATCCTGCGTGCTTTGCAGCATGCACACAGCAAGGGCATCGTTCACCGCGACATCAAGCCGCAGAATATCATGATGCTCCGCGACGGCACGATCAAGGTCATGGACTTCGGCATCGCGAAGTTTGCACGCGAGGACGGCAAGACCGGCACCGATAAGGCCATCGGTACGGTACACTATATCAGCCCCGAGCAGGCCAGAGGCGGCGCAACGGACGCAAAGAGCGACCTGTATTCCGTCGGCGTCATGCTCTATGAGATGCTGACCGCGAAAAAGCCCTTCGATACCGATAACCCTGTCAGCATCGCTGTGATGCACATGCAGGCAAAGGTACCGCTGCCGCATACCTTCCGCCCCGATCTTCAGATCGGCCTGGAGGAGATCATTCTGAAAGCGATGGAGAAGGATCCCAAGGACCGCTATCAGTCCGCAAGAGATATGATGGACGATCTTCAGACCTTCAAAGAGAATCCCGACGGCGTGTTCGGCTACTATCCGGAGCTGTTCGGAGAAACTGCACCGGAGGAGGACCCGATGGAGGACGAACGCAGCAACCGCTTCTATGAACCCGCAGACGGCGGAGATGAGGATTATCCGCCGCAGGAGGACGGCGCGTATTACGGCGATGAGGAGCCGTATTATGACGATGCGCCGCAGGATGAGGAATACTACGGCGATGAGGATGACGTCTATTACGACGATGAGGATGAGGACGAGGACGACGAGGAGGAGTATGAGGAGAGCCGCTCTCTGTTCGTGCCGATCCTGAGCGCCGTCATCATCGTTGTCATCGTTGTCGCGGCCGTGCTGTTCACGCAGGTGCTCTCCAAGATGCTCCGCAATGACGGCAATGCCAATACCGCCGAGGAAAAGCTGATGCCGTCGCTGATCGGTATGGACTTCAATGAGGCACAGCTCCAGTTCGGCGACCAGATCAATATCAAGATCATTTCCTCGGAGTATTCCGAGTATGAGAAGGATAAGATCTTCGATCAGGATATCAAGCCGAATGACCCGGTCAAAAAGGGCGCTACGGTCAACGTCAAAGTCTCGCTCGGTGCGAGAAAGGTCACGCTGCCGGACGTCAAGGGCTGGGACTTTGAAACCGCACAGACACAGATCCGTTCCGTCGGCCTTCAGGTCGATAAACGAACGGCCTATGACCCGGAGGTCGAGGAGGGCAAGGTCATCTCGACAGACCCGGAGGGCCCCTGTGAGCTGACACCGGGCGAATATGTCCGCGTCACAGTCTCCAAGGGCAAGAACACCGATACCGTCGTTGTCCCGACCTTCCTCCAGATGCAGTGGGATCTCGCAAGAACCAGCGCGGAGAGCCTCGGTCTGGTCGTCGGTAAGGAGGATGTCGATGACAGCTCGCCGGAGGGCACCGTTCTTCAGCAGAACGTCGATCCGGGCGAGGAGGTTTCCGAGGGTACGCCGATCATGCTGAAGGTCTCGACCGGTAAGGCCAAGGCGCAGAGCGTCAGGGTCAACTTCGCGATTCCGCCGACAGCAGCAGGTCTGTTCAAGATCGTGCTCTATGAGGGCGGCGCGGAAATGGCCAATACCAGCCAGTTCAATCCGGAATACGCAAACGGCATGACCAGCCTGACCGTCGAGGGAACAGGCCAGCATGACATGATCGCAATGCTGTTCAACGAGGCAAACGGCAAGGAGGCCAGAATCGGTACCTACCGTATCGACTTCGAGTCCGGCTCCTCTACACCGCTGAGCTATGATATCAACGGTGCATTTGACAGCGTTGACGGCCTGAAGAAGGCAACGACCGCTGCAACCACAACGCCTCCGGCACAGACAACGACACTTGCACCTGCAACACAGACGCAGGCACCGCAGACGGAGCAGCCCGATGTGACTGCCGCGCAGCCGGAGTAATCGCGGAATGGACGGAATGATTATCAAAGCTGTCGGGGGACTTTACACTGTAGAGTCCCCCGACGGGTCTATCTGCGCATGCAAGGCACGCGGCATCTTCCGCAGACAGGGCGTCTCTCCCTGCACCGGTGACCGCGTCCGCATCGAGAACGAGTGCATCACTGAGATCCTCCCGCGCAAAAATGAGCTGATCCGCCCGCCGCTCGCGAATCTCGACAAGCTGTTTTTTGTGCTGTCCGTCTGCGATCCGGCGCCGAATCTGCTGTTGCTTGACCGTTTTCTCGCGGTCTGTGTGTATAAGTCGATCCGGCCGGTGCTTGTCTTTACCAAGCTCGATCTCGCCGGAGCGGAGCACTATGCCGCGATCTACCGGGGGACAGCATTCCCGATCTACTATGCCGACTATGATGACCCGGAGAGCATTGAGGCCGTCAGCAGGGAGCTTGCGGATTCGCTCAGCGCCTTTACGGGGAATTCCGGCGTCGGAAAATCGACGCTGCTCAATGCGCTGGATGTGAATTTGCAGCTTGAGACCGGCGATATCAGCAAAAAGCTCGGCAGAGGCCGCCACACGACCCGTGAGACTGCACTCTATACGCTCCCGAACGGGGGGCGCGTCGCCGATACCCCCGGCTTCTCGACCTTCGAGACGGACGCCTATGCGCAGATCGCCCCGGAGGAGCTCGCAGACTGCTTCCCGGAGATTGCGGCTGTTGAGGCTCCGTGCCGCTATGCAGACTGCCGGCATCTGAAGGAGCCCGGCTGTGCCGTGCGTGAGGCGGTCGCAGACGGGCGGATCCCGCAGAGCCGCTATGAATCCTATACCGTGATGCTCAGCGAGGCAATGCAGCGCAAGAACTGGTGACTGTACATAATGCACCCCCTTTCGTGCATATCATGCACGGAGGGGGGATTTTTACGGCGGAACGGAATACAGATGCGCCGCTGCGGGATGTGTTTGCGGCGCAGGGCATCGCGGCAGTGCTGCTTGCAATCACTGTGCCGGTGCTGAACCTGTTTGCCCCGGAGCTGCTGCGGGAGCTGCTGGCAGCGCTGCACGGCATTGCAGACGCAAGCCCGGAGCTTGCAGCGCTGTGGGAGAAGCTGCGGGATGCGGCTGCGGCATGGTTATCCTGACGGTCGCGGGCATGACGCTCGCAGTCGATTTCACCGCGCCGGCTCTGCTGGCCTTTCTCGTGCTGACACAGCCCGGCGCGGCGGTGTGCTGTGTGCTCGGGGCATGTCTGCTGCATGAATCCGCGCATTTTCTCGCGGCGGCACTGACCGGTCAGCGCCCGGAGGCACTCCGCGTTTCTGCCGCAGGACTGCGCCTGACACTGAAGCAGCCCGCGCTCTGCCCGCCGGCACCGCTTGTGTGCATTCTGCTGGCGGGGGCGGCGGCAAACCTCACCGCAGCCGCGCTGCTCCGGGGCATCGGGCGGACGGGCGCCGCAGGCATGCACCTCGCACTCGGAATCTTCAATCTGCTGCCCTGCCGCTGTACGGACGGCGGTTCACTGCTTGCGGCGCTGCTTCAGCACCGGCTGCTGACTAGCAAAGGATATCTGGTGCAACCAGTTCTGACTGCCGTTTCGCTCCTGACAGCCGCCGCACTTGCCGTTCTCGCGGCTGCCGCCGGCATCCGCAGCGCTGCCCTCTGGGGCATGATCTGCTTCCTGACGGTTTCTTCCGTAAATCGACAGGAAAAGTTATGAAGCAATCATGAAATCTGCCGGATTGCGGTTGCAAAACCGTTGGAAATATGCTATAATACTCTTGTTCGCTAAGGAACCGCTGAATGATCTATTGCTTCGCGATGATTGATATTGGGCTCCGCCCAAACCCGCCAAAGGGACATTGTCCCTTTGGAATCCCATTATAAACAAAATGAAAGAAAA
>CAMNJD010000368.1 GCA_946540705.1 uncultured Ruminococcus sp.
ACCGGTTGCTTTCATCTTGTGCCTCCTGTTGTGTTTCGCTATTTTGGATAGCTTCGCTTTTTCAAAGCTACCGGTATTGTTTGCCGCGGATGGGGATTTATGCATTAGCACTTCATTCCGGATATTTCCAACAGAATTTACTTTACACCTATTATTTTTTCGCAATGAAAACAATTTATCATTTTGGATCGCATTGCGGTATTGTTTGCCTCGGATAAAAGATTATCCATCTTCATCAACAGACTCCAATGCTTTCATCACTCTGACGCCAATTCCTACAGAATTCCACAATTCACCATCCATGATTCCACATTCGTCTCATAATCCTTTCATATTGCATCTGTATAATAAAGCCATAGAAACAAACCGAATCTCGAACCGATATGAAAGGATGAATCATAATGAAAAAGATGAATATGATTACTGCCGTACTGGCGGCAATTCTTGCAATCACGATGACAGGCTGCGGAATGAATCAGAATGCAGGCGCCACAGTCGAAAACATTGCTGTGACGAACAGCAATTTCGTAAGCACAGAGGAATCCGAGGAAAGTACGGAAACTGCCGTTGTGAATCAGGAAGGAAATGGCACTGTTGATGTGGTGGAGCTTTCTCAGGAAGCAGAATCTGCAGAACAGAACAGCGAACTGTTCACAAAGCGCGATCTTGCGCAGACTGCTGATCTGAGCGAGGCGCAGAGCATTACAGTGACCGACGGTCAGACGATCGACATCACCGATGAAGGTGTCTATGTGATCAGCGGCTCCGCGAAGAACTGCACGATTCGTGTCAGCGCTGACGAAGCCGCCAAGATTCAGCTTGTGCTGGACGGCGTCAGCATCACAAACGATGATTTTCCTGCGATCTATGTGATCTCCGCAGACAAAGTGTTCATCACAACAACAGACAGCGATAATACCCTGACCATCAGCGGTCAGTTCCGGGCGGACGGCGATACCAATACCGATGCAGTCATTTTCTCGAAGGACGATCTGGTTCTGAACGGCACCGGCACGCTGAACATCACCGCAAATTACGGCAATGGCATCACCTGCAAGGATGATATGAAGATCACCGGCGGTTCCTACAATGTCACCACCGCACTGGACAGCTTTGAAGCAAATGACAGCATCTCCGTTTATGACGGTACATTCAATATCAAAACAGAAAAGGACGGTTTCCACTGCGAAAACGATGAAGCAGAGGGAACAATCACGATTCTCGGCGGAACTTATACGATTAGCGGCGGCAGCGACGGAATGCAGGCCTGCGCACTCATGCAAATTGACAGCGGAACAATGAATATTACCGCGGCAGAAGGTCTGGAAGCAACCTATGTGCTGATCAATGACGGCGATATCAATATCTCCGCTAGTGATGACGGCATCAATGCAGCTGCAAGCTCGAACGCTTATGAAACCGCAGTCGAAATCAACGGCGGCAATCTCAATGTGGCAGTCGGACAGGGCGATACAGACGCGATCGACTCCAACGGTTCGGTCTATATCAACGGCGGCACAATCAATATCACCGCACAGATGTCCGCGTTTGATTATGACAGAACTGCCGAATTCAACGGCGGAACAATCATCATCAACGGGCAGGAGGTCTCTGAGATCCCGCAGAGCATGATGGGCGGCGGAATGCACGGCGGTATGGGCGGAATGCGAGGCGGCATGAACGGTGAAACGAATGAAATGCAGGGTGGCATGAGAGGCGGCTTCGGCAGAAGAGCGGCTGATTCCGCATTATAATAAAACGTAGGAAATCGATATGACGGACACCATGCAGACGCAAAAGATATTCTTTGCGATGGGCACTGTCGATTCGGTCACGGTCTTTGAACCGGCGGATGAAGCACTTTCTGCAATCAAAAACCGTGTGCTGGATCTGAACCGCAGGCTTTCTGCATACACGCAGGACAGCGAGATCGCAACGATCAACCGGAATGCAGGTGTCCGTCCTGTTTCAGTTTCTGAGGACACATTTGCATTGATCGAACACAGTATCCGATATGCGTATCTGACGGACGGATGCTTTGATATCACATCCCGTCCCCTATCTCAGTTCTGGAAAGATGCAATGAAAAGCGGGATGCTTCCGGATGATGCGGCAATCCAAAATGCGCGCAGTCTTGTGAATCATCAGGATATCGTTCTGGATTCTGCACACTGCACAGTCATGCTGAAACACAAAGGTCAACAGATTGATCTTGGCGGCATCGCAAAGGGATATGCCGCTGATGAAGTGCGTTGCATTCTACAGGAACACGGCATTCGCGATGCTGTGATCAATTTCGGCGGTACAGTTATCAATCTGGGCGTGTCGCGCAGAATTGGACTGCAAACGCCGTTCGCACCGAACGGGCAGCATTTTGCATCGGTTTCGATCAGTAACGGGCAGGCTGTTGTATCATCCGGAGTGTATGAGCAATGCAAAAGGATCGGCGGAAAGATGATGCACCATATTGCCGACCCGCGTACCGGTTATCCCGCGGATTCCGGCGTGATTGCAGTCACACTGATCGGACAGCGCGCAGAAGAACTCGACGCACTTGCAACATCAGCCGTAATCCTCGGCATAGAGCAAAGCACCCCGCTTCTGAAAGAACGCGGTATCGAAGCTGTATTTATCAGGGGCAGCGGCGAAATCTATGTGACCGAATCGCTTTCGGCAAATTTGAAATGGATAGGAAGTGATTGATATGAAGCATCAGATCAAACCGGTTCAGGTTGTCCGTGCCTTGATTCAGCTGCTTGCATTTCTGACGGTTCCGGCATTGTTTGCAACCGTCTTTTCGGCAATCGGCGGCACGGTCAGCAGCCTTCTGCACGGCAGCTTTGTTCTCAGCGAGCGCATTGACAGCATCATGCTGGTTGTCGGTGTATTCGCAGTCACGCTGATCTGGGGACGGGTATTCTGCGGTTTTATTTGTTCTTTCGGTGCCATGCAGGATCTGCTTCATGCGGCAGGTTCTCTGATTCCGTTCAAGCTGCACATCCCGGGAAAAGCGGACAAATGGCTGAAAAAGCTGAAATATGTTGTGCTTGCGCTGATCGCAGTCGGTGTATGGGGATTCTCAGTCGGTGCGGATACGGTTTGGAGTCCGTGGACGGTGTTCGGAATGTATGCATCCGTCAGTGCATGGAGCAGTTTACAGTATTTTCTGACGATTGGCGGCGTTCTCCTGCTCCTTATTATCATCGGCTCACTGTTCATAGAACGCTTTTTCTGCAAATATCTCTGTCCGCTCGGTGCAATGTTTTCAGCCGTATCACGGTTCCGGTTCTTTCCTGTAAAGCGACAGGCAGTAAAATGCGTAAATTGCAGGCTTTGTTCCGCCAAATGTCCGATGTCGGTGCCGATTTCCGAATATGAATCGGTCACATCCGGCGAATGCATCCGCTGTCTGAAATGCACCGAGGTATGCACCAAAGAGAACATCAAAGCGGATACGCTGCCTGCCATTTCCGGTACGCTTGCCGTCACGGCGATCGCAGGACTGACATACGCAGGGATTCTGACAGGGATGCCCAAAATCCCGGAACAGGATACAGCGGCGGCAGAGATCAGCCAAGAAACTGCATCCACAGGCAGATTCACAGACGGAACTTATACCGGAACGGGCAACGGCTTCCGCGGAGCAGCAACAGTCACGGTGCAGGTCGAAAACAGCGTGATCACAGATATTACCGTTGATTCCTATGCAGATGACAGTGAATTCTTCAGCCGCGCAGAAAGCGGCATCATTCCGCAGATCATCCAGACGCAGAGCACAGATGTTGTTGCTGTCAGCGGCGCGACATTCAGCAGCCGCGGTCTGATCGAAGCGGTCAAAGCAGCACTCGGCGAGGAAATCCCTGTTGTTACGACACAGACAACTCAGCAAAATCATAAGCAGCATACAACCGCGGAATCGACGGAAGCAACCGAAACTGTCCCGCAGATGACCGAACCGGCGGAACAGGCAGGCATTTTCGCGGACGGCGTTTATACCGGAACCGGCAGCGGTCTGCGCGGACAGACCGGCGTGACTGTGACAGTCGAAAACGGCGAAATCACGGATATCACGGTCAATTCCTATCAGGATGATGCGCCGTATTTCAGCCGCGCGGAGAGCGGTATCATTTCGGCAATCATGCAGGCACAGAGCGTTGATGTTGCAGCAGTGAGCGGCGCAACATTCAGCAGCAACAGCATCAAGGAAGCCGTTGCAAATGCGCTCGGTATTTCGTATACGAATCCGAACAGTTCGGCGCAGCAGGGACACGGCGGTCACGGCCGGCGGCACTGAACCAGCAGAAAACGCTCCTGTGTGCTTTACAAAGGAGCGTTTTTCGTGTATAATAATCGTAAATAACCGATGCGGAGGTGCGCTATGGCTAAAATTCTGATTGCAGACGATGAACCGAATATTGTCACGCTGATTTCCCGCTATGCGGAACGCGAGGGCTATGAAGTAACCGGCGTTTCTGACGGCAGACAGGCAATCGAAGCCTGCCGGAATGACAGCTTTGATGTAGTCATTCTGGATGTCATGATGCCCGATACGGACGGCTTTACTGCCTGCAAAAAGATACGCGAATTTTCGGAAACGCCGGTCATCATGCTTTCTGCACGTGGCACGGAATTCGACAAGCTGCACGGTTTTGAGGTCGGTGTCGATGATTATGTCACAAAGCCGTTTTCGTCGATGGAGCTGATGGCGCGCATCAGAGTCGCACTCAAGCGCGGAACGCCGAAAACGGAAGCGAAAAAAGAAGAAATCCTCACAGCCGGCGGCATTGTCATTGATACACCCGGCATGACCGTCACGGTGGACGGAGAAAAGCTCGAACTGACCGCAAAGGAATATGCGCTGCTGAAATACCTTGTGGAAAATCAGGGGATCGTGCTGTCACGCGAACAGATCCTGAATGCGGTCTGGGGATAT
>CAMNJD010000369.1 GCA_946540705.1 uncultured Ruminococcus sp.
GCTGACGCATTACAGCCCGTCCATGCCCGACCCCGAAAGCTATCTGTCCGCTGCACAGGCGATCTTTCCGGAAACGCGCTGCGCAAGGGACGGCGAGACGACAGAGCTGCGTTTTCAGGAGGATTGAACCATGAACCATACCGGCACTTCTCCGATTGGGACGGAACGGCTGCTGCTGCGTCCGTTTTGTGCAGACGATCTGCATGACATGCACAAAAACTGGATTGCCGACCCTGCCGTGCAGCACGAATACGGCGAGCCGTGCTATGAGACTGCGGAGCAGGCAGATGCCCTGCTGCAAACCTGGCTCGCGTCCTATGCGAACCCCGCATTCTACCGCTGGGCAATCATCGAACGCGAAAGCGGGAAGAATATCGGACAGATCGCCTTCTGCCGGGTCTATGATGACTGCAAAACCGCCGAGATCGAATACTGCATCGGACAGGCGTTCTGGGGACACGGCTATGCGGGTGAGGCGCTTGCCGCACTGATCGCACACACCTTTACGAACACGGATTTTGACAGGCTGGAGGCCTATCACCGCGCTGAAAACCTGAAATCCGGCAGAGTGCTCGAAAAGTCGCAGATGCACCGCACTGAGACTGTCGAGCGCTTCCGCAGGGCGGGGGAGCAGCCCGTGGGTGAGATCTGTTACTGCATAACGCGGGAGGAACAGTCATGAACAATATTTCGGTCGCAAGAGAAACCATCCGCATCATTCAACGGGGCAGCTATACGGTCGGCGGAAAGACCGTCAGCCTGCCGGATATGAATTACAGTCAGGTCATCGTGATGACACCGGAGCAGGGCGCTGCGCTGGTTGACGCATTTCAGCCCAAGTTTGGCTCGATGTGCAGCATTTCGGTCACGGCAGAGGACACCTTTTCCGCCGCGCAGACAATGGGCGGCGTGCCGCTGGTGCTGAATTTTGCGAATGGACACCACGCGGGCGGCGGCTTCCTGTTCGGCGCAAATGCGCAGGAGGAGGCGCTCTGCCGGTGCAGCACGCTCTATGCCTCGATCTCCTCGGAGACTGCAAAGGAGATGTACCGCTATAACAATACGCACCTCAGCGCCGTCGAATCGGACTACATGCTGCTGTCTCCGTCGGTCTGTGTATTCCGCGATTATCGCAGCGAAATGCTGGAGCAGCCGTTTCCGGCGGCGGTCATCACCGCACCTGCACCGAACCGCAGAGGTGCGGCGGTCTTTGCAAATCAGCAAACGATCCGCGAGACGTTTCAGCGCCGCATCCGCATTATCCTTGCGGCGGCCGCACAGTACGGCTACCGGGATGTGGTTTTGGGCGCATGGGGCTGCGGGGCATTCGGCAACGACCCGGCCGCAGTCGCGGCGGACTTCCGGCAGGTGATCGTTCAGGAGAACTTCGGCTCGGCCTTTGACCGCATCCGCTTTGCGGTCTGCGGAAATCCGAACGGGCGGAATATCCGCGCATTTTTGGATGAATTCGCAAAGGAAACCGCAAAAACAGTCTGACACAGAGGAACAGGAACATGCAACTGCAAATCATACCGCCCGCACCGGTTCAGACAGCGCTCGATACACTGAATGCTGCGGGCTTTGAAGCATATATTGTCGGCGGCTGCGTGCGCGATGCACTGCGCGGGGCGGAGCCGCATGACTGGGACTGCACGACCAATGCAAAGCCGGACGAGATCTGCGCCTGCTTCCGGGATTATCATGTCATCGAAACGGGATTGCAGCACGGCACGGTCACGGTCGTGATCGAACATATGCCCATTGAGATCACGACCTACCGCATCGACGGGGTGTATGCCGACCACCGCAGGCCGGATTCGGTCACATTTACCGATTCGCTGACCGATGACCTTGCCCGCCGCGACTTTACGGTCAATGCCATGGCGTTTCATCCGCAGAAAGGTCTGATTGACCCGTTCCGCGGCGCTGATGACTTACAGCGCGGCGTGATCGCCTGCGTCGGAAATCCGCGTGACCGCTTCGATGAGGACGGCCTGCGCATTCTGCGCGCGATGCGGTTTTCGTCGGTGCTGGATTTTACAATCGCGCCGGAAACTGCCGATGCCGTGCATGCGCAAAAGGCGCTGCTGCATCATATCTCTGCTGAGCGCATCGACACGGAGCTGACAAAGCTGCTCTGCGGCATCGGAGCGGAGCGCGTGCTGACGGAGTTTGCCGATGTACTGTTCACAGTCCTGCCCGAGCTCGCACCGATGCAGGGCTTTGACCAGAAAAATCCGCATCATGACTATGATGTCTATACGCATACCCTGAAAGCGGTCGCGGCGATCCCGCCCGAGCCGGTGCTGCGCTGGGCGGCACTGCTGCATGATGCCGGAAAGCCGCACTGCTTCACCGAGGATGAACGCGGCGGGCATTTCTACGGGCATGCTGCGATTTCCAAGGAAATCGCAAGGCGTGCGCTGCACGCGATGAAATGTGACCGGAAGCGCCTGGACCGCGTGCTGCTGCTCGTTGAGCGGCATGATACCGTCTGGAACGGCACTGACAGGCAGCTCAAGCGCACGGTCCGTCAGATCGGCTTTGACGCGGCGTATCAGCTCATTCTGCTGCATAGGGCGGATGTCACCGCACAGGCCGCATGCCACCGTGCCGAGCGCATCGCAGCGGCAGACAGCATGCTCGGCCGTCTGGAGGCACTGAAGGCGGCAGATGCCTGCATGAGCCTCAAAAAGCTCGCCGTCACCGGCGGTGATCTGCTGGCACTCGGCGTACCGCAGGGGCGGGAGATCGGGCAGAAGCTCAATCTGCTGCTCGAACTGGTCATGGAGGGCGCGCTGCCCAATGAACGGGAGGCGCTGCTCCGATATCTCAAACAGAAAGGATGACTGTTATGAAACGCAGAAAAGCACTGCTGCTGGCCGCAGCGGCTTCACTCGCCCTGACGGCGGGACTGTGCGGCTGTGATAAATACGGCGGCTGGGGCAATCCCGGTACGGCAGCCTCCGGGGTGGAGTCCGGAACGAAGATTTCGCTGAATTCCTCTCTGCCGGACGTCCATTCGTTTACTGCCGGAACGATCGGCGGGGGAAGCTATACGGAATCGCTGCTTGCCTCCGCGGATGTGACCGTCATCAACATCTGGCAGACAACCTGCCCGCCCTGCATCAAGGAAATGCCCGATCTGGCGCTGCTGGAGGGAAATCTGCCGGACAATGTGCAGCTTTTGACATGGTGCCTTGACGGCAGCTATAACAATGCCAAGGCTAAACAGATTCTCAGTGAGGCAGGCTTCGGCGGCGAAACAATCATATCATGGAGCGGCGATCTGGATAAGCTGCTCGAAAAGATCATGTATACGCCGACGACCGTGTTCCTCGACAGCGAGGGCAATATGGTCAGTGAGGAGATCATCGGCGCGGGCGATGTCATCACAAAATACACCGAGCATATCAACGCCGCCCTGCGTACAATGGGCAAGGACGAGATCAGACTCGGAATCTGACAGATTATGAAAGGAGCGCGTAATATGCACCCGATTCAGCATTTCCGCACGATCACACAACACCGCCGCATGGTTTTGCGGCATTGCATCAAGGCCGGTATCCCGGTACAGGGGCTGCTGCATGACCTCTCCAAATATTCGCTGACGGAGTTTCTCCCCGGCGCGATATATTATCAGGGAACCCGCAGTCCGAATGAGGCAGAACGGGAGCGGCTGGGTTATTCCCGTGCATGGCTGCACCACAAGGGGCGCAACAAGCATCATTTTGAATACTGGATCGACGTCAACCCGAAGTCCAAGCGCTATGAGCCGGTTGAGATGCCGGTGCGCTATCTGATCGAGATGTTCTGCGACCGCGTGGCTGCGAGCAAGATCTATCGCGGTGCCGATTATAAGGACAGCGATCCGCTTGACTATTTTCTCATGGGCATGAAGCGCGGCCGGCCGATCCACCCGAACACAGCAAAAAAGCTGCATTTTCTGTTGAAAATGCTGGCAGAAAAGGGCGAGGACGCGACCTTCTGCTATATCCGGCACATGAAAAAATAACCGGCGCCGGTTATGCCGGTACTCATATAGAAGTTTTGCCCCGAAGCGTTTCACAAAAGCGCTTCGGG
>CAMNJD010000370.1 GCA_946540705.1 uncultured Ruminococcus sp.
GCGACATTGTCCTCATACAGCTTTTCAAACAGATGTACCAGCATCTCGCTGCGGACAGTGGCTTTCTGCAGGTCGGCCTCCGCCTGCTTTCTCTCGGCGATCATTTCCTGATTTGTTTTCTGCGCAAGCAGGGCGGCGAAGCCCTCCTCATCATGGCGGAGGTACGAGGCCAGCCGACCGAGCTCCAGCATGACGATCTGCTCCACGGCGTCGGCGCGGATATAGTGACGGGTTTCGCAGGTGCCGCGATAGTCCTTCACATAGTTGGAGCAGCTGAAATAGTGAATGTTCTTGTTGATTGTGTTGGTGTGGTACCAGAGCTTGCTGCCGCAATCGGCGCAGCGGAGCAGATCGCTGAACATGTTCTTTTCGCCGTTCTCAGGCTTTGGCGGACGGTGCTTGGTGTTGCCGAGCATCTCCTGTACCCGTTCGAACACGTCACGCTCGATGATGGGCTCGTGGACATTTTTGAAGACCAGCCAATCCTCGCGCGGATTGTCGATGCGATCCTTTTTTTTGAAGGATTTGGAGTGCGTTTTGAAGTTGAGCACGTCGCCGCAATACTCCTGCCGGGACAATATACCGAGCACGGTATTGTGCTTCCAATCGTAAGGGTCAGCGTTGACCTTTCTCCCGCCTCTGCCGATCCCTTTGGAACGCCAATAGGCGGTGCAGGTCAGCACCTTTCGCTCTTTCAGAATGTGGGCGATGGAATCTGCGCCTTTGCCGTTCAGATACATGCTGAAGATCTCCTTCACGATCGCGGATGCCTCCGGATCGATGATCCATTTCTTCGGATGATCCGGGTCTTTCATGTACCCATACGGCGGCTGCGAGAGCGGTTCGCCGGAATTGCCGCGAATGCGGTGCGCAGTGCGGACCTTGCGGCTGATGTCTCTGGCGTACATTTCATTCATGACGTTGCGGAACGGCGCGAGCTCGTTTTCGCCGTCATCGCTGTCTACACAATCGTTGATGGCGATGAAGCGAATGTCGTGATCGGGGAAGTAGGTATCCGTGTAATAGCCGACCTTCAAATAGTCACGACCGAGGCGGCTCATGTCCTTCACGATGATGGTGGTGACATAGCCCATTTCAATGTCCTCCAACAGCTTCTGAAAGCTGGGGCGGTTGAAATTGGTGCCGGTGTATCCGTCATCCACGTAGTATCGAGTGTTGCTGAAGTGATTCTCTTTGGCATATTTCTCAAGCATCCGCTTCTGATTGGCGATGGAATTGCTGTCGCCCTCGGTGCCGTCGTCTCTGGACAGACGGCAGTAAAGCGCTGTGATCCCGGTGTTTTTCTGTTTCTTTTTCGACTGCATTCAGTCCTCCTTTCCGGCAGCCGAACAGGCATCTTCACCCTTCAGCATACCTTCTTCCGTGAAGGCTGACAAATCTGCAAAGTCGCTGCCGATATAGTGACGCAGGCATTGGGACAGTGTTTGCTGATCGTCCCTGTGGTAGTCAACGGGCACATATCGCGACGCCACAGTATACCGGACGTCGTTGACGGTGTATTCCTGCTCGTCATGACCAATACCAACGATAAAGGCAATTTCGCTGTTCATTCAGAGCCCTCCTTATCTGGCGTCTCGGTATCGCTGCTTTTTCAGCAGGTTGAGACCGGCGATGATGTCTTCTTTGATTTGCTTATCTGTATAATCGGCGGGGAAGTAGGAGCGAAAATCATCCCGCCGCAGACGGATCTGCTCCCGCTGGTTGGGCTTCGGCTCGGATAAGACCGACGCGACAATCTTTGCGGTATCTCCTGCGTAGAGCATTTCGCTCTCCTTTCGCATTCGGCACGCCTGCGAGTAGGACGGCGTGCAGTCATAGAGCTCGATTGCGTCTGCCACGGCACGCTGTTCGTGTTGCGATAAATACGAGAGTTCAACACCGACTGAAAAAGCAATACGCCCTTCATCCATCAACGTCAGCAGCGGCGGGATCAGATGCGTGAGACGGATATAGCGTTTAACCTGCCTGCCGCTGTCCTCCTCTGAAATAGCATCGACGGTCAGCTTCGGGCCAACTTGGCCCGAAGCCCTGCCCTGATGCTTCAAAGCATCAAATTTCAGCTTGTAGGCGAACGCCTTTTCGCTCGGGAGAATATGCTCCCGGTGGAGATTGCTGTCCACCAGCTGAATGGCCGCTTCCTCACGGCTGACAGTATGGATAAAGGCAGGAACCTCAACGATTCCTGCCTTCTGTGCTGCGTGGAGTCTCCGGTGACCGGAGATCACTTCATATTCGTTCGGTGTATCTTCCGACGGGCGGACGATTAGCGGTGTGAGAATGCCGTGCTCGCGGATGCTCTCCACGAGGGCGTCCATTTCGGCGTCATCCCGAACCTGATATGGATGACCCTCAAACGGGTGCAGATTTGCAATTGCAATGTTGGTTGTGGTATTCATCTTTCATAACTCCTTTGTGTTCTGTGTTGTTCGGGAATGTGCTGTTCCCGCTGTTTCAGTTCGTTGTCATAAACCAGATCGAGCGTCTCCTGCATATGAAAAGACCGCGCCTCAACGGACTTGGCGAGCTTCAGCTGCTCACGCAAGGTCGTGATCGACGCGGTCTTTTCGGTTTTCTGCTGCCGCAGCGATTCTTTTGTCTCAGGATCGGCACGGCGCATTTTGTTTTGGATGGATGTGCGTTCAGCGATAAGCTGATCGAGTGCTGCCTGTTTATCCGCGATATACGCCTGCAGCTCATCCATGGTTTCGATTCCGGCTTCACCAAGAAATCGTGTTTCTCGGTCATACTGATCCATCTTTCGCAGTTCTTCCCGGAGGAAGGGGCTGTTGGGTTTGTAAGCTGTTCCCTTCGGGAGAATACCGAGCTGAAAGCAGTAATACAGATACAGCCGATAGATGTGCGACGGCTTCTGATGCGGCTGATGGGCATGGCGCAGCTGCGCAGGAACATCAGTCTGCCATCGGACGACGGCTTTCACGCTGGGCGTCCATGACAGCATTCGAGACAACCGCTCCGGCATCCAGTGGGAATCGAGGGTGTCGAGTCGGGTGAAATGCTGATACTGCGGCAACCGGATTCGGTAATGTGCGCGGTCGGAGAAGTCTGTGATATACCCCAGCCGCCGAAGATATGCCTCTGC
>CAMNJD010000371.1 GCA_946540705.1 uncultured Ruminococcus sp.
AAGCTTTAATGCTTCTTCTTTGAATTCTTTACTGTACTTCATTACTTTTACCCCTTTGGTTTGATTATTTCTATTATACCAGATCTTTGGGTGTTTGTCGACTGCTCTGTCAGTATAACATATCAAACGTTACTTGTCAATACTTTTCTGAAAAATATTTGCATAAAGTATTCCATTTTGTGTTCTGTTGTGCTATAATAGCAGTGAGGTGATATTCTATGACTATCGGCGAAAACTTGAAAAGGATTCGTAAAGAAAAAGGCATAACACAAGAGCAGCTTGCAAAAATGCTAGATTTGTCTGTCATGTCAATACGTCGTTTTGAATCTGGAGCTGTAGAGCCAAAACTAAAAATGATAAACAAGATTGCGGAGGCTCTTGGCGTTAAATCGTCAGACTTGCTGCTCGATGTTGCTTTTGAATTGCCGAGCGATCAGAAAGAAATTCAAGCTATTGCCGACAGATTGCCGCGCTATAAATTGCTTGAAGCTTTTGAGAGATTGAATTATACTGGAAAATGGATCGCAGCGGAACGCATACAAGAGCTAACAGAAATTGAACGGTATACAGAACAGGAAACGTTACCAGATCAGCCGCAGAATTAAGCGCACAGCGCGTCTGCGGTGCTTCATGGTAAAAGTACAAGCCCCATAGCAAAACGCCGTACAGCGCACGCTAGGGGCTTTAGAATTGATTTGCGATTTTTCGGGCGGTGCCGGAATTTGTGCAGCCAACTGCACAAATTGTTTCGACATCGAAACATGAAAGCGGTTTCACATTTTCAGGCGGTGCCGGTCGAAATGTGGAGTTGACTCCACAAAAGCGAAATTGTGCAACCGGTTGCACAAAATGCAGAATAGTGAATCCGAGTTCACTGTTTTGTGACACCGTGTCACATTTTGTTCAGTTGACTGAACAACGGTGCGGTCTAACTCTGGTTTAGGGCGTACTCACTTCATCACAGAGCAGATCCGCACCGTCGCTGGTCAGATCGTCGAGCCGGTCACGGCATTGGCTTCCGGTTTGTTCTGCAATAATCTATGTAGGGTTCTGGAGGGTTTGAGGGTTATTCCTATTCTATCATATGAAAAATTGAAGTGAAATTATATATATACTCCTATAGAAACCCTCCAAACCCTCCATACCATTCCGGCTCTGTGCAGGGTGTGCAGGGTTGCAGGGTTATTTCTATTTACCGTATATAAAAAATAATGGTTCATGTATTATATATAGCTCTATGGTAAACCCTGCAAACCCTGCACACCGTTCCGGCTCTGTGACGGGTATGACGGGTTGACGGGTTATTCTATATTCTATCATATGAAAAATTGAAGTGAAATTATATATATACTCTATAGAAAACCCGTCATACCCGTCATACTCAGGCAAAATGGTTTCGCGGGTGTCAATGCTGGGTATTCCGACAGGGCGGCTGACTTTGAAGCCGCTTGCGGTTGTACCCCATTCACATTTCCATTTTGCACCGCAAATATTTCTATATAATATATAGCCACTTGCGGCAGGTTTTTGCGGCAATGGAGCCGCCAGAAATTTCTTCCGGTCAGATCCTCGCACGGGATCCGGTGCGGCAAATCTGTTCGCTCGAGCGAACAAAATTTTGTTGGCACGTGCCAACAAATCAAAAACGTGAAAAGGTGATACAATGAGAAATGCTGTCATATATGCCCGCTTTTCGTCAGATCTACAGCGGGAAGAAAGCATAGACGCGCAGATCCGGGCTTGCAAAGAGTATGCCGCGCGGAATGAGCTGCATATATTGGGTGTGTATGCGGATGAAGCTGTCAGCGGCCGCACGGCAAACCGGGCGCAATATCAGAAGCTGCTCCGGGACGCACAGAAACACAGCTTTGACGTCATACTGATTCACAAGTATGACCGTATCGGGCGCAATCTGGGCGAGCATGTCAACCTTGCCGCCCGGCTGGATCAATGGGGCGTGCAGCTCGTTTCCGTGTCTCAGGACTTCGGAGACAGCGCAGAAGCAAAGATTATGCGCACGCTTATGTGGTCAATGTCGGAATACTACATTGACAACCTTGCCGTGGAAGTGCGCAAGGGCATGAAAGAAAACGCGCTGCGCGGGCTGCATAATGGGGGAGTGCCACCGTTTGGCTATGATGTGATCGAGCGCCGGTATGTCGTGAACGAGCTGGAAGCGGAATACGTGCGCCGGATCTTCGCCGCAGCTCTGCACCGTGAGGGCTTCAAAGAGATCATAGCAGAGATGCAGGCGGCTGGGATCCGCGGCAAGCGGGGCGCGTTTATCAGATACCCGCAAATATACGAAATGCTGCGGAATGAGAAATACACGGGTGTATACAGCTATTCTGTGGAGGAAGAAAAGGACCGAGCCGACCGCCGCAGCAAGCCGCACGCGATCAGAATAGAAAACGCCTTGCCGGAGATCATTAGCAAGGCGGAATTTCAGGAGGTACAAGAGATCATGAACGAACGGAAGCAAACCGGCAAGAAAGCCGGGTATCTGTGCAGCGGGCTTGTGTACTGCTCTTGCGGTGCCAAAATGCACGGCTTCAAGTCTGTGCGCAAGGGGCATGAATACCGGTATTATATCTGCGCTGCAAAGTGCGGGGCGCCGTCCGTCCGCATGGAAGATGTGGACGCCGCTGCCGTCGGGTATCTGCGCGAGCTGCTCAATGACGACAATCAGAAGCGCATTGCAGAAGCTCTGCGCACATACAAGGGCGGGGAGCGTGACCGGGCGGAAAGCTTCCGGAAGATCCTGCAAAAGAAGATCAGCGAGAAGCAGAAGCAATATGACAACTTGCTTGCAAACCTGTCAAGCGGTGCGCTGCCTCCGGCAGTCGTGGCCGACGTCGGCAAGGAAATGGAAACGCTACGCGCAGAGATAGACGCGCTCGAGCATACCGAGCCGCCGAAAGATTACAGCACGGAAGCGGTGCGGAATTGGCTTCAGTCGCTCCGGGATGCTCCGGATCAGGCCGCTGTGCGGCTGCTCGTCGAGCGTATCGAGGTAACAGAAAAGACCGCATTCAGAGTGTTTTCAACTCTAAATACGGTCTTGGGTGAAATTGGTTGCGGAGGGGCACAACATTGTTTACCTGAAATTCTGTTCCGGTACTTTGCAGAAGCACAAGGCCGCTGATTTTGGGAAGTTGACTTCTCATTTTTCAGGCCGCCGCTTTGTGCAATGTGCTGCTTTTTCGCCTGGATCAGCCGAAGATCAGAGCATACACGCCGGATTCGTTGACAAGCCAACAACCACGCTGTCCCAAACTCGATAACGATTCGTTATTGAGTTTGTCCTCATCATCAACATGATCTGTAAGTGCTTTGCTTGCATTTTGATAGCCAAGAACGTCTGCAAGGCCGCCGCGATCCGGGCGGCATATTGCACAAAACGTGGAAAGTCAGAGAGAGAAAATGAGCAGTGATTGGCGCTAGTGCAGGGCTGCCCTTTTGAGGGGTCACTCCCCCCGGTGCGCCGGATCAGACCGGAACCGGCTGCGGCTCCGGCTGCGTCAAATACTCAACGATTGCAGCTATCTTCTTTTCGCGTGTCCATTCTTCGCCGCTGCTCTCTGCTGCTTTTCGCAGCTCTTCAGCGTGCAGCTCTGCGCGATCCACGGCGCTCATACTGCCGCGCGCTCTCTTTTCATATATGATTCTGGATATAAAAGCAGCGTCAGGCGTTGCGGTATTGGCTGCGTGCTCTAGCTGCCGCAGCTGTTCCGTGTGGTGCTGTTCGTTCCATAGATCTATTAAGACGCGCCGCTTCGAGAGTGTCACAAGCCCGCGCTTTTTCAGCATGCTGACATACTGAAAAGATATGCCGAGTTCTTCAGCGATTTGTCCGAGCGTTTTACAATCAAAGAACACTCCGGTTATAACAATGCGCTCTCTTTCCGGAAGCTGCTGCACTTCGTTCCGGATCATCATGCCGACGCTCTGAGCGTCGAGCAGTTCCAGAAAGTCGAGTGATGCCGGATCCGGCACAAGTTCATGAAGCGTGCTTCCGTCGCCGTCGTCTATCTCTTTGTCCAGGCTTTCGCAGTTGTTCAGGCAGTCATGCCTCTGACCGCTCGAGCGTGTCCGCGTCAATTCCTGCATCTCCGTTCTGAACGGGTAGTCAATGTATGAAGTAAACGCAAGTTCGCACTTCGGCTCATACTGTTCTATGCTTTCCAGGAATGCAAAGAAAGATTGCTGCTGCACATCTTCCAGCGTGGCGCCGCAGCTGTCACAGCGTGCTTTGTTCGCGCTGTAATATCGAAATGATTTTAGCATGTAGATTCTGCGCACACGCTCCCACAGTTCCGGAATGCGTGATTTGTCTCCGCCCTGAATCATCATTGCAAGTTCTTCATTCGTCATTGTGCAGCCCTCCACATAACAAAAAATAAAGCAGGGATCAGCCGCGGACGATCCCTGCTTGTGACGCTTCAGCGTTTTGTTTTATTCGCCGTTGCTCTCCGGCTCTTCACAGTTCATGTGAACATAAATGCCGTCGGCTTTGTTTTCCAGCACAAATGCATCATAGCAAATACGGCCGGTCACAATGGAGCCGGAAGAAAGCACGGTATCAGGGTGTACGCCGTAATCGTCGAGCTTGACCGGTGCAACGGTTGCCGCCGGGTGCGCGATCATGAAGCCGAGATCTTTCGGCAGTCTTGCCGACGGGACTTTCACAACGGCCATGCCGTCAATGATGCCCACAACGCCGAGCTTTCGCAGCTCTGCGCCAACGTCGGTGCTGTCAAACTGCTTCATTTTTTTCAGCAGCGTATAAACAGCAGGGCATACTATCAGCACGCGCTCCGTGTCCGGGACTTCTGCATCGTCGAGCGTTTCGGATCCGGCAAGGATTGCAGCATATACGCCGTCAGCGTCAAGCACACCGTATGCCGTGTTACCGGCTCCGGCTGCCATTACGCCGTATGTGTATGCATCAACCTCCGGAACAACGACTTCGCGCAGCTCTCTTGCAAGGCACTTGCCCGCTTCGAGCTGTCCGGCGGTTTCGTTGGTGTCGAGCTTGTCAACATTGAAGATAAAGCTGCGGTCTTTCTTCAGCAGCATTTCCTCTGTTTGCGCGTTCAGATCCGTGATAGATCCGAAACGCGAAAGAACAGGATCATCATCTTCAGAAACATTGCGCTTGTAATCGTTCAGCGCGCTTGTGGAGATCTTCCAGACAAGCACGGTGCGCGCGCCGCTCCAGTCGAAATCTGTATTTGTCACAAGGCTGATTTTGCTTTCAGCTTTGAACAGCTCGTCGGTATACGGTGCGTACTTCTTTGCGAGTGCAACAGACATTACGTCTTAACCTCCTTTACTGCAAGGCGGTTTTTGTATCACTGATAATCATAGTTTCTGCCGCGCGGTATATGCTTTGCAGACTCTCGGAATGCTTCCGCGATCCCGTCGCCGGTCATCGGCTCCGGTTCAAAGCTGGGTGTTGCTCTGACCGGTGCGGTGCGGCTCTGCAATGCATTCACCACAGCAACTGCCTTGCTTTTGAAATTTTCGGGGTTTGAAGTGTCGATAGCATCGAGCAGCTCCGGCGGGTATCCGCTGTCAAGAAGATACTCTTTGCAAGCAAGGCGGCTTTCGAGGGCTGCAAGCTCTGCGGCTTTTGCCGTCAGCTGTTCTGCCTGCTCTGCTCCGGCCTTGTTGCGTTCACGCTGCAAGCGCTCTTTGACAATTCGGTTCACTTCGTCTTGTGTGAATTTGCGTTCACCGTCGCCGCTGCCGCTCTGGGTGCCGTTTACCTCCGGTTGAGTGTCGAGCTGCTCGGCTTGGTTAGCGCTTTCGTTTTTGAGTTCTTCGCTCATGGTGTTACCTCCGATTTTTACGCCGTTGGAGTTTCGGCTGATTTTTTGAAACACAGGAAAAAACAGAACGCACGGGAAACCCTCCCGCATTACAAGGAGAATTTCCCGTGCTTTTCAGCTAACTGCGGGTTATGCCGACCCCGCAGCGGTACTCTATTCATGGGCTTGGTCTTTCATCAGCAGAAAGCGGCCTATACTCAATATAGCACAGATTCAGCACTTTGTCAAGAGGTTTTCGCAGATTCTTCCGCCGGATCCTCTGCAAGCTCGTGCGCGAGCTGTTCAAACATTGCCGTTCTGCGCTTCTCGAGTGCTTCCGGATCCAGCTGCGCCGCGATCAACGCAAGGTGCGCAGCGATCAGCTCCAGCGCGGCAGCGATCCGGTCAAGGTTTCTTTCCATTCCGCTTTTCACCTCCTTTCGCCGGTGCTGTATCTTTGCCGAATGACTCCCGCAGCTCTCTAACTTTTTCTTTCAAGTCGCATAACTGCGCTTCTGTCGGTTCTGCTGCCGGTGCTGGTTCTGTAAGATGGATCCCGTCGAGCCGGTCAATCTCTTTCATGATGCTGTCAAGCACATCCGACAGGATGCACACAAGGCGCGCGCAAGTATCATGTGTCCGAAGAAGCTCCATAACTTTCAGATTGCTTTCAGTGCCGCTGCTTCTGTTCATGTCCTCTTGATTTATGATATCATCGCACAAAGAAAGATCATACAAGGCTTTCACAACGCCTTGCGCATTGTCGGTCATGTATGTGATATTACATTGAACGTCGGTTAAAATTTCATTTGCGGTCATTGCTCTTTTCCTCCATGATTTTTCTGTTTTGTATCCTCAAGGATACAAATTGGGCTTGACAAGCTGCCGCAGCTGTGTTATAATCAAGATGCTAGCAGCTGCGCGCTGCTTTGCTTGCGGTCGTCGGTGCCTGATTCCTGTCAGTCTGGATCAGGCACCGGCTTTTTTGTTTTTCGGCTTGCGGCCGTCGGGCTTGCTGCCGTGGCCGTCGTTTTCGTCTGCAATGTAGATATGCAGAAAAGGCTTGTGCCGGTCGCTGTGCTTCGTCTTGGTACCTTGCGGGAAGAATGCCAGACAAGCCCGCGCGAGCTTCAGGGCTTTGTCAACCTCTCTGGCAGAGTATGCAATTTTGATTTTCATGCAGTTCTGTTCCTTTCTTTGGATTTTGTCGCATCAATGCGACAATTTTGTCACCCCAGGGCGACAAAATGTGTTACCGGTAACACAAAATGCCGGGCTGATTTTGTAAACTCGGGTTTACATTTCTTCCCATCAATGGGAAAAATTCGCCGGATTTTGTGACCCCGGGGTCACAAAACAGTGAACTCGGATTCACTAATCAGTTCGTAGATCATTGCTTTTTCCCTTCAATTCGCACCGGATCCGTCCGCGCTCGAGCAGGAACCGCAGCAACTCCGCCGCCGGGATCTCTGCATACTGCGCCGATACCATAACCGGCTGTCCGTCGGCTATCCGGTATTCAGCGACAACAGGCACGCGGCAAGGATCCCGCTGCGCTTCGTTCATCGAGCATCACGCTCCGGCAGTTCGTCGGGCATGATGTCCTCCGCTTTGCAGCAGAGCGCCGCGCACAGCTTCGCGGCCGTTCCGATTTGGCAGGACTGCCGCCGCCGGATCTTGGCGAGCGATTGCAGATTGATTCCGCTCAGCTCTGCAAGATCAGTGAGAGAAAAGCCGCCGTTTACCATAAGCTTTTCAAGTTTGGGTGTGCTGATTCTCATGTAATCACCTCCGTAATAAATCAAACGGAACATAACATGTTCTGTTACATCCGCATTATAGCACATAAAACTGGAATTGTCAAGAAATGTGCAGTCAGAGAATACCCAAAATCTGTAATAGACAGGTATCAGGCGGCATGGTGAGCCAGCCCGGATGAAGAACTTAGTGCCACAGGTGGGAGACCATCCTTATTGAAGCTGTTGATTCTCTGGGTATTGTAGTAACCAAAGATGTATCTGAAGATGACTGTCTTGACCTCTTCACGCTTCATTCTGTAGGTCGGGAGCTGATACAGCTTCTCCTTTTTCAGGGTGGCG
>CAMNJD010000372.1 GCA_946540705.1 uncultured Ruminococcus sp.
CCTCACCGTGCATGCGGATGAAGCCGGCAGCTCTGCGGCCCTGCTTCGCGGTACGGCAGCGCGCTTTGCGCAGAAAGGGATCACCGCAGGCGGCTTTTGTGCCTATACCGTTTCCGATGTGCTCAAGGGCAGCGGCATGTCATCGTCAGCGGCATTCGAGGTCATGCTCGGGACAATTCTCAACGATTTTTATGCAGATGCGTCGCTTTCACAGGCAGAGCTCGCGATGATCGCGCAGTATGCGGAGAATGAATATTTCGGAAAGCCCTGCGGCCTGATGGATCAGATGGCCTGTGCGCTCGGCGGCGTGACGGCCATTGACTTTGCCGATCCCGCAAAGCCGGTCTGGGAGCAGGTGCAGCTTGACCTCAATGCCGAGGGCTATGCGCTGTGCATCATTGATTCCGGCGCGGATCATGCTGACCTGACCGATGAATATGCGGCAGTGCCGGCTGAGATGAAGTCGGTTGCCGCCGCACTCGGCAGAAGCGTCCTGCGGGAGGCTGACGAGGCGGATGTTCTGGCGCATCTGCCGGAGCTCCGGGCGCAGTGCGGCGACCGTGCAGTGCTGCGTGCGATGCACTTCTTCAGCGACAATGCGCGTGTTCCGATGCAGGTAAAGGCGCTGAGAGAGGGCCGCTTTGACGATTATCTCGCACTGGCCGCACAGTCAGGACGGTCATCGGTATCTGCACTGCAAAATATTTATGCAGCGGGCAGCACGAAGCAGCAGGCGGTTGCGGTGACGCTCGCGCTCTGCGAAAAGCTGCTGGACGGCAGAGGCGCGTGCCGTGTCCACGGCGGCGGCTTTGCGGGAACGGTGCAGGCCTATGTCCCGCTGGAAATGACTGAAGCATTCTGCGCACAGATCGACCGCGTGCTCGGAGAGGGTGCATGCTATGTGCTGCGCATCCGGAACTGCGGAGCCTGTGCGCTCTGGGAAGGAGAACCGTCATGCTGCTGAAGCTGATGAAGGAAATTGCCGCGGATCGGCGGATCCTGCTGCTGGGCTACGGCCGGGAGGGCAGAGCGGTCTGCAGGCGGCTGATGCAGGCCGGGGGCTATGCATCCCTCGGCATTGCCGATGCAAAGGAGATCACCGGCGCACCTGCGGGCGTATCGCTGCATATCGGCGCGGATTATCAGGACGCGATGCGGGAATACGACATCGTGTTCAAGAGCCCGGGCATTGTCCTGACGGAGGGGCACAAGCCTGAGCAGCTCTCCTGCCGCGTGACCTCCCTGACCGAGCTGTTCCTGACCGCCTACCGCAGTCAGATCATCGGCATTACCGGCACAAAGGGCAAGTCCACGACCTCTGCACTGCTGTATCATGTGCTGCAAACGGCGGGTGTTCCGTCCGTGCTCGGCGGCAATATCGGCATCCCGACCGCAGACCTCTATGAACAGATCACGCCGGATACCGTCATCGTCACGGAGATCGGCGTGCATCAGCTTGAATACTGTCACGTATCGCCGAAAACGGCGGTGTTCCTGAATCTTTATGAGGAGCATCTCGATCATTACGGCACATTTGAATATTACGCATTCTGCAAGGAGAATATCTACCGCAATCAGCAGCCAGGGGATTTCCTCATCAGCGGACAGCCCGGACTCCCGGCTGCGGGTGACTGCAAGGCGGAGGTGCTGCACTTCACAAAGGACGATCCGGCTGCGGATGTGTCACTGCTGAACGGCAATACGGCACTGTACCGCGGCGAAACGCTGCGTCTGCCCGATGATATGGCGCTGACCGGTGTCCATAACCGCTGCAACTGTGCATTTGTGTATGCGCTGGCAAAGCGGCTCGGCGTGAACGATGCAGATATCGTGCGGGGGATCCGGAGCTTCCATCCGCTGCCGCACCGGCTCTCTCCCGTGGGAACATACCACGGCATCCGCTGGTTCGACGATTCGATCTCAACAGCCTGCGAGACCTGTATTCAGGCGCTCGACAGCCTGCCCGATACCGATACCGTGCTGATCGGCGGCATGGACAGGGGCATTTCCTATCAGCCGCTGATCCGCTATCTTGTGCAGTCTGCCGTGCCGCACATCATTCTGATGTCGGATTCGGGACGGCGCATTCAGGAGGAGGCACCGCAGGCTCTGAAGCCCCGCCTCTCCTATGCGGAGACACTGCCCGAGGCGGTCGCGCTCGCAAAGCGCATCACCGCGCCGGGGAAAATCTGTCTGCTGTCGCCCGCTGCGGCCAGCTATAATGTATACCAGAACTTTGAAAAGCGCGGCGAGCATTTTCAGGCGCTTGCGAAAGAATGACCGGAGGAAAGTCACAGCATGAATACAATTTATCTCGTGGTTCCTTGTTACAATGAGGAGGAGGTTCTGCCGGAAACGGCCAAGCGTCTCCACAGGAAGATGAAGCAGCTTCAGAAGGCGGAAAAGATCTCGCCGGACAGCCGTGTGATCTTTGTCGATGACGGCTCAAAGGACAGAACATGGCGGCTGATCGAAAAGCTGCATGAAAAGATGCCGCAGATGTTTGACGGCGTCAGGCTCTCGCGGAATGAGGGGCATCAGAATGCGCTCTTTGCCGGACTGATGGAGGCAAAGGACCGCTGCGATGCGGCGATCTCGCTCGATGCGGATTTGCAGGACGATATCGAAGCAATCGACAGGATGATCGTGAAGTTCGAGGAGGGAAGCGATATCGTGTACGGTGTGCGCAGTCAGCGTGATACCGACACCTTCTTCAAGCGCACGACCGCCCGCGGCTTCTATAAGGTCATGAAGCATATGGGCGTGGAAATGGTCGAGGATCACGCGGATTTCCGGCTGATGAGCCGCCGCGCACTGGAGGGACTTGCGGAATTCCGGGAGGTCAACCTCTTTCTCCGCGGCATGGTGCCGATGATCGGCTACCGCTCCGCACAGGTGTTCTACGAGCGCGGCGAGCGCTTTGCCGGCGAATCGAAATATCCGCTGCGGAAGATGCTCGCATTTGCCGCGCAGGGCATCACCTCACTTTCAGTCAAGCCGATCCGGCTCATCACCTCGCTCGGCATCGGCATCTTCCTCGCGAGCTTTTTCATTCTCATCTACTCGCTGATCCGGCACCTCACGGGACATACCGTCGCGGGCTGGACGTCCACGGTGTTCTCGATCTGGGCGATCGGCGGACTTCAGCTCCTTGCAATCGGCATCATCGGCGAATATATCGGAAAGATCTACCTGGAAACCAAGGCCAGACCGAAATACCTGATCGAGGAACGGCTGCATGCCGATCCGGCGCAGGAGCAGGCTCCGAAAGAATGACCGGACAGTCTTTTTTCGTTTTTTTGCATGAAGCTATTGACAAATTGCGCAAGATATAGTAAACTGAATATGTATGGGATCGCACGGCTCGGGCGGGAAAGCCGGCTGCAGTGCGCTTTCAGAGTAATGAAAAGGCGGTTATGTAATGGGACTATTTGACAAGATCTTCGGCTCCTACAGTGAGAAGGAGCTTTCCAAAATTGAACCGATCAAGAAAAAAGTGCTCGATCTGGACGAGGAGTATCAGGGGCTTTCCGATGCCGCACTGAAGGCAAAGACCAAGGAATTCCGTGAGCGTCTTGAAAAAGGCGAAACGCTGGACGATATTATGGTCGAGGCGCTGGCAACGGTTCGCGAAGCCGCAGACCGCGTGCTCGGCAAAAAGCCGTTCCCGGTGCAGATCATCGGCGCAATCGTGCTGCATCAGGGCAGAATCGCGGAAATGAGAACCGGTGAAGGCAAAACGCTGGTCGCCTGTGTCGCATCCTATTTGAACGGCCTCAGCGGCGACGGCGTGCATGTCGTTACGGTCAATGACTACCTCGCAAAGACCCAGTCCGACGAAATGGGCAAGGTGCTGCGCTTTCTGGGACTGACCGTCGGCTGCATCATCCATGACCTGAACAATGACGAGCGCAGAGCTGCCTATAACTGCGATGTCACCTACGGCACGAATAACGAAATGGGCTTTGACTATCTGCGTGACAATATGGTCACATATAAAAAGGACCGCGTGCAGCGTGCGCCGAATTTCGCGATCGTGGACGAGGTGGACTCCATCCTCATCGACGAGGCGAGAACCCCGCTGATTATCTCCGGCCGCGGCGACAAGTCCACGGAGCTCTATGAGCAGGCAGACCGCTTTGCACGCACCCTGACGCCGGTCACCGTTGTCGAGACAGACGACAAGGAGGATCAGGACGAGACTTACGAGGATGCGGATTACATCATCGACGAGAAGGCCAAGACCGCTACCATTACCAGACGCGGCGTCAAGAAGGCCGAGCAGTATTTCCATGTCGAAAACCTCATGGATGTTGAGAATATGACACTGCTGCACCACATCAATCAGGCATTGAAGGCGCACGGCATCATGCATCTGGACACGGACTATGTCGTCAAGGACGATGAGATCATCATTGTTGACGAGAATACCGGCCGTCTGATGATGGGCAGACGCTATAACGACGGCCTGCATCAGGCAATCGAGGCCAAGGAGGGCGTCAAGGTCAAGAATGAGTCCAAGACCCTCGCGACCATCACCTTCCAGAATTATTTTCGACTGTACAAGAAGCTCTCCGGCATGACCGGTACGGCGATGACCGAGGAGGACGAGTTCCGCGAGATCTATAAGCTCGACGTCATTTCGATCCCGACGAACAGACCGGTCATCCGGATCGACCAGCCTGACTATGTCTACCGCACCGAAAAGGCAAAATATGCCGCGATCATCGACCAGATCGTGGAGTGCCACAAGAAGGGTCAGCCGGTTCTGGTCGGTACGGTTTCGATCGAGAAATCGGAGCGCCTTTCTGAAATGCTCAAGCGCCGCGGCATCAAGCATGAGGTGCTGAATGCGAAATATCACGCAAAGGAAGCGGAGATCGTTGCACAGGCGGGTAAGCTCGGCGCTGTGACGATCGCGACCAACATGGCCGGCCGCGGTACCGATATCATGCTCGGCGGCAACGCGGAGTTTCTCGCAAAGGCCGAGATGCGCAAGCGCGAGATCCCCGAGGAGATCATCACGGAGGCAGTCGGCTATGCCGATACCGATGACGAGGAGATCCTCAATGCCCGTGAGGTTTACCGTTCGCTTTACGATAAATATAATGCAGAGGTCAAGGAAAAGGCTGTTGATGTCAAGAAGGCAGGCGGTCTGTTCATTCTCGGCACCGAGCGTCACGAGTCCCGCCGGATTGACAACCAGCTCCGCGGCCGTTCCGGCCGTCAGGGCGACGAGGGCGAGAGCCGGTTCTTCCTCTCTGTTGAGGATAACCTCATGCGCATTTTTGCGGGCGACCGCCTGGAGCGCATGATGGCGACCCTGAAGGTCGATGAAAATATGCCGATCGAGAGCAAGATGATGTCCAAAGTCATCGAATCCTGCCAGAAAAAGGTCGAGGGCATGCACTTCGCGACCCGTAAGAACGTCCTCAACTACGATGACGTCATGAACGCACAGAGAGAGATCATCTACGGTCAGCGCGCACAGGTGCTCGACGGCAAGGATCTCCACGCATACATCACCGATATGATCAAGGAGCTCATTCAGGGCGAGGTCTGCCGCTATCTGCCCGACGAGCTCGATAAGTCGAGCTGGAATCTGGTCGGCCTGAGAGAATATTTCATGGACTGGATCACCGTTCCGGAGGATTTCGACTGGGATGACGAGCAGGTCAACAAGACCGAGCGCGATGAGATCATCAAGATGCTGACTGACCGCACGCTGGCTGTCTATGCAATGCGCGAGAAGGCCATCGGCCACGACCAGCTCCGCGAGCTGGAGCGCGTGGTGCTGCTGCGGATCGTCGATACCAAGTGGATGGCACATATCGACAACATGGATGAGCTGAAGCGCGGCATGGGTCTGCGCGGCTACGGCCAGAAGAACCCGGTCGTTGAGTACCGCTATGAGGGCTTCCAGATGTTCGACGAAATGGTCGATGCGATCCGGGAGGATACCGTGCGCGTGCTGCTGACCATCAAGCTGCCGGAGAACCGGATCCCGGAGCGTGAGCAGGTCGCAAAGCCCGATGCACCGAATGCCGGTGCGGGCGACGGCAGCTTCACAAGACAGGCAGCCTCCAAGAAAAAGGTCGGCCCGAACGAGCCCTGCCCCTGCGGCAGCGGCAAGAAGTACAAGTTCTGCTGCGGGATGAAAAAATGAGCAGGCGGGAAAAACTGAACACGCTGGCAGCGGAATGTGAGCAGGAGCTCAAAGGGCATATCCTGCCCTTCTGGATGAACCTGCGCGATCCGCGCGGCGGCTTCTACGGGCAGATGACCTATGATCTTGCGCTGAAAAAGGACGCCCCGAAAGGGATCATCCTGCATGCGCGGATTCTGTGGGCTTTTTCCTCGGCGTATCTGCGCTTTCAGGATGACGCCTATCTCGATGCTGCCAGACATGCCTATGATTTTTTGCAGCAGGCGTGGGATATGGAGTACGGCGGCTTCTACTGGTCGATGACGGCCGACGGAAAGCCCTTTGAAACGAATAAATATGCCTATTGCAGCGCGTTCTGCATCTACGGCCTGACGCTCTACTCCGAGGCCGCGCACGACCGCGATGCACTGAATCTTGCGCTGAAGACGTTTGACTGTATTGAGGCGCATTTTGCACAGCGCGACGGCTATATCGAAACCTTCACCGGGAGCTGGCAGACGCTCGAAAACGATCATCTGTCCGAGCATGACCTCCATGCGGCAAAGACCATGAATACGACGCTGCACCTGATTGAGGCCTATGCAGAGCTCTATCGCGTTACAAAATATGCCTATATCGGCGAGGCGCTGCACAAGCTGCTGCGGCTCATTGCCGATGAGATCTATCAGCCGGAGGAGCGGATGCTCGGCGTGTTCTTTGACGGGAATCTCTCGCTGCTGGGCGATCTCCATTCCTACGGACATGACATTGAAGCAAGCTGGCTGCTCGATCACGCATGTGACTGCCTCGGAAAAAAGCGCGTCACGGCGGAGTTCCGCACGCTGGACTATACCCTTGCGAATCATGTTTATGAGGCGGCGTTCAGGGACGGCGCTCTCTATAATGAGCGGTTCATGCAGGACATCGACAAAACCCGGGTCTGGTGGGTTCAGGCGGAGGGTGTGCTCGGCTTCCTGAATGCCGCAAAAACTGCGGAGACATTAAAGAAAGACAGTCCCGCAGCCGAAAAATACATTTCCTGCGCACTGACGCTCTGGGATACGGTCAAGAACAATCAGATCGACAAGCGTCCCGGCGGTGAGTGGCTCTCCGAGACAGATACAGACGGAACGCCGCACACGGACTGTGATATGGCTGGTATCTGGAAATGCCCGTATCACAACAGCCGAATGTGCCTCGAGGTGATCAGAAGGGTTTCCGATGACTTCATTTGACGGGGATTTGAAACAAATCAACATTCTGAAAAGGGGCGATTGTACAATGAAGCAATCCAAAAAATGGGTGCGCAGAGGGCTTAGCATCTGTCTGTCCGCGATTATGTCGGGCGCGATGATGCTGAGTGCGGCTGCGGATGCAGGCGAGGACCCGGGAAAGGTCGATGACAAAGACAAGGTTTTCCCGGATCCTAAGAGCTTTTCCTATGACGACGTAGAGGTGAATTTTGCGAAAGCACTGCAATATTCGATCTACTTCTACGACGCGAACAAGTGCGGCACCAGAACCGGAAACCTCGAATGGCGCGGCGACTGCCATATGGAGGACGCTGCCATTCCGCTGACACACTGGGACAACGAAAGCAAAAAATCCATTCCGATCGGCGTGAATGTCTCCGATGAATGGGTCGCCGAGCACAAGGATATCCTTGATCCGGACGGCGACGGCTGCATTGACTGTGAGGGCGGCATGCACGATGCGGGCGACCATGTGAAATTCTGCCTGCCCGGCTCCTATGCCGCCTCGACACTGGGCTGGGGCTACTACGAATTCCGCGATGCCTACGAGAAAACCGGCCAGGCCGCGCATATCGAGCAGATTCTCCACGCCTTCTGCGACTTCTACCTGAAGTCGATCTACTACAATGAGGACGGCTCGATCCTCGCCTATGTCTATCAGGTCGGCGAGGGCAAGTGCGACCACAATTACTGGATTACACCGGAGCTTCAGGGCACGCATCTGCTGGATTTCGGCAGACCGGCCTACCTCGCGACAACTGAGACGCCCGCCTCCGATATGTGTGCCGGAACGGCTGCCGCGCTCGCGATCTCCTACCTCAATTTCAAGGATACTGAGCCCGAATTCGCTGAGGAATGCCTCAAGGGTGCTTATGCACTCTACGATTTCGCGGTCGAGACCCACGCCGAGGACGAGGGCCTGAAGGTGCTGTCGCTGGGCTATGACGGCGGCTTCTATACCTCCAGCTATGACTACGACGAGCTCGCCTGGGCAGCAGTCTGGCTCTATGAATGCACGGTCGATAAGGATCCGGCCAAGAAGCAGGAGGCTTATGATAAGTATATTGATGCGATCATCCATGTGGATGAGACAGTTTCCGGCGAAATGGGCGCACACCCCTATACCGGCTATATGAAGCGCATCATCAAGGACACCGGCAACTGCTGGCAAAATATCTGGGTACACTGCTGGGATACCGTCTGGGGCGGCGTGTTCGCAAAGCTCGCGCCGATTACCAATATCTCAAGAGACTGGTACATCTTCCGCTGGAACCTCGAATTCTGGTCGGGCATGAAGAAAGAAGAAGCTGCGGCCGCTACGGGACTGAAGCCCGCTGTCACCTCGCACAAGAAGTTCGGTCTGGACGATCAGATCTGGAACACCAAGATCACCGCAAAGGAGATCAAGGATCTGCCGGACTGCGACGGCGCTTTCCTGGCGAAAACACCCGCCGGCTTCGGCATGCTCAATGACTACGGCTCTGCGCGCTATGATACCGCATTCCAGCTCTGCGCCTGCGTCTATGCCAAGGAAACCGGCGACACGACCTTCTCCGACTGGGCAGAGGGTCAGATGGAATACATCATGGGCAAGAACCCCATGAACAGACCGTATATCGTCGGCTATTCCGACACAGCCGCCTCGCACCCGCACCACCGTGCGGCACACGGCTCGCTCGACCTCAACATGGATCACCCGGCAGATCAGACGCATGTCCTCTGGGGTGCGCTGGTCGGCGGCCCGGATGCCATTGACTGGCACCGTGACCTCACAAAGGACTATATCTACAACGAAGTCGCGGTTGACTACAATGCCGCATTCGTCGGCGCATGCGCCGGTCTCTACGACCTCTACGGCACTGCCAACATGAAGCCGGAGGAAAACTTCCCCCCGCTCGAATCCAGCTACAAGACCGACGACGAAATGCAGGAATTCACCCTGAAGGCTGCGGTCGGTCAGGAGGACAACATGGCAACGCAGGTGCTGATCGAGATTTGCAACAAGACACAGCGCCCGCCGCGCTACCTCGATGAGATCAAGGTGCGCTATTACTTCAATATCTCCGAGGTCCTGGAAAATAACGGCACCGTCGATGACCTGAAGGTGCGCATCGACTACGACACCATGAAATCTGACTCGAACGGCGAATATCAGGTCACAACCGAGATCGTCCAGTATGACGACAAGGGCGGCTGCTATGTCGAAATGACATGGCCGGATTACAAGTTCTACGGCTCGCTTCAGTTCCAGTTCGCAATCATGGATGATGTGCAGAACGACGAATATACCTTCATCTGGGATCCGACAAATGACTACAGCCGCAGCGATCTGAAAACCGCAAAGGAGCTCGGCGTTTCGCTCAACAAGGCACCGGACTTCTATGACAAGATCACGATGTATGTCGAGGGACAGCAGGTCTGGGGCATTGATCCGCAGGGCGTCGGCCCGGATGATTCGCCTGTCGTTGAGCCTACGGACAAGGTAATGTACGGCGATGTGGACTGCAACGGCGAGGTCAATGTCATGGATGCCGTGCTGCTCGCACGCATTACCGGTGATGACAGCACCCTGAAGCCGGGTGAGGTAACCGATCAGAGCAAGACCAATTCGGATGTGACGCACGACGGTGCCTGCACGACGGAAGACCTCGCCAAGCTGATGAGATATCTGGCGAACAAAATCAAGCTCATTGACCTCAGCAAGTAAATACACAGCATTGGTTCAGACAGTATCCGGGCTTCCGGGTGCTGTCTGAATCGTTCTGAATGGAATTTGGAAAGGATTGGCGTACATGCGATTCAGCAGGATTCGGGCCATCGGAGCGGCAGCACTGCTGCTGCTGACAGCCTGCGGAAAGCGGGCAGGTGCGGAAACCGGCGAGGTGCCGCTGCATGACTATGACCCGGCAGGATTTGCGGATCAATGGCCCGGGCAGTTTACTGCGGAGGGCGTTGTCGAGTCCGACGGGGACAGCTACAGGAGCCATGACCTCAGTATTCAGCTTTCCCGCCATTTTCAGGGACGGCTGAACGGCGATCTCAATGACGATCAGACGGTTGATATCACGGATGCGGTGCTCTGCTGCCGCGTCATTGCAGAGGATGCAGCAGAGGTCAATGCGGAAGGGCTGCTCAATGCAGACTGCGACAACAACGGCGATGTTTCGCTTGAGGATGCCCGGCGCCTGCTGCAATATCTCAATCATGACCTGACGACGGTTGACTTCTTTACGAACCGCACCTTGACCTATGTGGTCGCGGATATTTATGTGCGCGATATCAATTCGTTCCGGGGTGCATTTGCAAAGGGCACCTTCCCGGAGAAGGGCAGCGCACAGCTTGAATCCATCAAAAAAATGGCGGCGGATAACAATGCGATCCTCGCGATCAACTGCGATTACTGTGAGATCCGCAGCAACGGCATTACCTGCCGCAACGGCGTGATGTACCGCGATACACAGCGCGCTGAGGTCGCAGTGATCTATAAGGACGGCGTAATGGATGTGCTGACCGATGCGGAATACCGCGCACTGACGCCGGAGCAGGTCGGCAATATCTGGCAGACGACTTCATTTGCCCCCGGTCTGGTCAAGGACGGCGTGCAGCAGCGTGAGTTTTACGGTTCGG
>CAMNJD010000373.1 GCA_946540705.1 uncultured Ruminococcus sp.
TGCCGTGTGGGTGCGGAAAATCACGAAAAAGCTGCGGAATTTCAAGGACAAGGAGGATGACAAATGAATTTTGTTCCGAGGCTGTATGAACCGACAGCAGAAAACCTCTGTTATAAATCAATCTCCGAGGGTGGATTGAATCCCGGTGTCCCGCGGAAGGAAGGCTCGAAACTGTACTTTGCGAACTGCGTTTTTTGGGTGCTCGGAAGATTCTATGAGCTTTTCGGTATCTGGCTCAGCTCGACTAACGCAGAGAATTTTATCGTCGAAGCCACGAAACGCGGACTCAAAACCGGAAATGCACCGAAGCCCGGCGCGGTCATCGTTTGGGCGAAAGGTGAGATCGGCAATGGTGCCGACGGTGCCGGACATGTCGGTATCGTCGAGCAGGTCAATCCTGACGGAAGCATTGTGACCAGCGAATCCGGGTGGAGCGCAGCAAAGCCGTTCTGGACATCTGCCCGGAAAGATGACGGCAACTGGGGGCAGTCTGCGACTTACCGATTTATTGGCTTCATCTATCCGCCAACGGTCGGATTTGCGTTTCCTGCACGCCCACTCAAGCGCACCTGTGTCGGCGCAGACGTCAAGTGGCTCCAGCACATGCTGCGATGCTTCGGATGCTACACGGAGAAGATTGACGGGAGTTTCGGCAGGCAGACGCTCAAGGCGCTGCTGCTGTTCCAGTATGAGCATAGTCTTGCGATCGACGGCGTCTGCGGCCCGGCAACCAGAGCCGCGCTGACATCCCTGTAACAATCAACCCCGCCTGCGGTTCAGTCCGCGGGCGGGGTGTTTTTCATATTCAGGATTTGTCGGACGATCGGGACAATGTCGATCGTGTCGATCAACTGAATGCAGTGGATGCCCTGACGGCGCAGGCAGCATTCGAGGTAGGTATTCCGGCGGCGGAAAACCGCAATCAATGCGGTGTCTTGCACCGGCACGAGCTCCGAAACGGAGAATACGATCGCCGCGTCCGGCGACTGCTCACGGATCGCCTGCATGATCGCCGCAGCGCATGCGGCATCAAAGCCTGCTGCACTCAGCCGCTTGGCAAGTCCGTGCGATAAGAGTGTGTCGGCATCCTCAATCAGTATCCGAATCATTCACACGTCCTCCGTTTGTGTTTTTTTATTTATTATACTGTACTGAGCCGGGATTGTCAAGCATCCGCAGCAAATTCTGTCATAATTTCTGTCATAATCCGACCGGAATAGTTATGACAAAACCGGCTTTTTCGCGTTAATAAGGGAAGTGAATAAGCATAGAAAAACCGCGTAACTACTAGGTTTCTAAGCAGATACGCGGCTTTTTCTTTGGCGGAGAAAGAGGGATTTGAACCCGCAGGGAAATTGTGAAATTGCCGTAAATGCGATGTTTTCAATTCGTGGGAACTCATTATTGGTTCCCGCGTGGGAACTCGACATTTTTACGAGGGTGTAAAACCCTCGGTAAATGGGTTCCCACATGGGAACTAGAGTGTTACCGAGGGAATCACTCCCTCAGTATATCCTCAAAGAACCCATTGATTTTGTCATCAACATTTTTGCGCTCATCTGAAAACGTGTGCTGGTAAACTGCCTTCAATGTCGAATTGGTAAACCATCCACCACGCTCCATTGCATACTTGTCCGGGACGCCTAGCATGAGCATAATCGAAGCGTTTAAATGTCGGAGCTCGTGAAAGGTCAGATGAAATCCATTGTCCTCCGCCATCTTACGAAGTCGGTATTTGATGGTTTGATATGACAGTTTGACAATGAACTCATCTTCAGACTCATGGGGAACGGCGTCAATCATCATTTGAATGTATGACGGGACAACAAGGCGTCTGGTGGAATTATAGGTCTTGTTCAGATTGCGAACAACATCCTTATCGCCCAAGTTCAGTTTGCTGCGTTGAATTGTCAGAACACCGTCTTTGATGTCGCCGAACTGCAAGCCGCGAACCTCACTAATGCGGAGAGAAAGCCACATTGCAAGTATGCACGGCAGCTCAATCTCAGTTCCTCGAATCATTTTGAGAACGGCATCGGCAGGCGGCAATTCTTTGATGATCGGTTGTTTTGCCGGAAGAGTAATATTGAATTCGGTTTTTACTCCAAACATCTTCAATGCTGTCACGACAAGATTCTTCGCCTCGGAAATAGACTTGGGACTTTTGGTAGCAGCATCCTCATTGATAGCACGTTGCAATGCAATACTGTCCAATTCATCTTTGTCAATATTCATGATGCTTTGCAGGCGATGATTGAGGATGATCTCATAACCACGGATTGTTGAGGGCGAAAGAACATTTCTTTTGAGGTCAATATAGTCCCGAAGAACTTGTGCTACTGTGTTTTTCTTAGGAATCAGAGTGGCGGGTCTAACAAATTCCGCAGCCAGTTTTTCTGCTTCCCATCTCGTCGGTGCCGTAATTGACTTTTTACGCTTAACGCCGTTTTCGTCAGTACCAAGATAGACCTGAACTCTCCATGCGCCGGAAGGCATTTGTGTTGCATTTGCCATAGTAAACTCCTTTTCCAAGGCGTATACTATAACCCTCGCTAATAGTATATACCTTTTCGTCAGTTTTGTAAAGAGGGTTTCGTCACTTTCGTAATTTAAACCAAAGACTTTTTTACTGGCGATTGCTGCTGTCGGCGATTTGCCGGGAATGGTTGACTACGAAAGGAGCAGCGCCTCCATATCAACGCCCATTTTATCAAGCACAAGCTGCACCTGTTTCATGGTCAACGCGGAGGGGTCCTGCCGGTAATTATATAGTGTTCTTGATGTTACGCCGAGAATCTCACAGAGCTGTTTGTCGGTCAATCCCTGCAAATACTGCTGCCGCGAGATGTTGCTCCAGATAATAATTGAAATCGACATTGAGCGAGATCGTTTTTTCGATGTACTCATGTTTTTCACTTCCTCTCATAAATACACTTTGCTCTCTCGCAGAAAGCAACATAGTTGTTGCTGCGCCATACACAACGTCTGCACTTCACAGGAATGTTCCGAAGTGGATCCGGCTTTTGTTTTA
>CAMNJD010000374.1 GCA_946540705.1 uncultured Ruminococcus sp.
AAGATGATCGAACAGAACATGGAGTCGAAGATATCGGCTCTCTGGATCGAGGAGCTGAGCGTTTCACCGCTCTTGACCTCGTCGATGATATCGCGGAACTTGAGGGAGATGTAGGTGTTGTTCAGCGTATCAGAGGAACGCTTGAGACATTCGACCATCGGCAGACCGGAGGAATACAGCGAAGCCATTGTCTGAGCGAAACGTGCTGTATAGATCTTGACGACCAGTTTTCCGAAGGCCGGGCCTTTGATCTTGAATCTGTCCCATTTGAGCTTGACGTCAGGCAGCTTCAGTGCGTAGATCGTCACGAAGACTGCGACAACGATAAAACCTATAATAATAATGTAGTGCTTGGTGAGGAATTTACCGATGCCCATCATCGCTTTGGTCAGGCCGGGGATCTCATCCGGATCATCATACAGGTTCGTGAACGTCGGCATGATGAACACGAAAACGCCGACAACGACCGCGATCGTGATGATCACGAGGATGATCGGGTAGACCATCGCGCTCTTGATGGTGTTTGCGATCTTGTTCTGGTTTGCGTAATAGTCGCTGAGTCGCTGCATGATGACGTCCATCTGACCGGAGGATTCACCGGCGCCGACCATAGAGGTCATCAGGGTCGGGAAGACGCTGCCGTGGACTTCGAGCGCGTCGGAGAAGGATTCACCCTTCTGCACGTTCTCGTACACATCACGCCAGACATTTCGAGCAGCCTCGCTCTCCTGCTCCTTGCAGAGAATGTCCAGTGCCTTGACGAGCGTCAGACCGGATGACAGCATCGCCGCGAGCTGTCTGGTCGCGAACGCCAGATCCTTCGTCTTGAACTTTTTGATTGTCTTGACGCTGGTCTGCCGTTCCTTGTACTCGGTGACATACATTCCCTTTTCACGGATTCTTGCCAGAAATTCCTGCTCATCCTCTGCGGACATGACGCCCTTGCGGATATTGCCCGCAGCGTCCTTCGCCGTATAAGCGAAACTCATTGGCATAAAAACCACCTCCTGCAAGTATTGTTCCGGTTGTGAGAGCTGCCGGGGAGCGACCCGGCATTCTCCTGTATATCCGTGTGCAACTGAGGGTACACGCCATACAGGGCTTCAGCGGCTCCGCCCTACGGGTTCCGGGCGAATCCGATTACGCTTTCTGCAAATGGGCATAGCAATAGCCACACATAGATCCATAGGGATATTATACCATATATAATTTGCGAATGCAACTATTTTTCAGCCAAAATTTCCGGCTTCTTTTTAGTCATTTTTCCAAAATTTATTTTTTCGCGCCCGTGATGGACTGTTTCATGACGATCCTGCCGGGGATGACATGCCTTGCGGCGGGCTTCTGCGGGTTATCGAGCCGTGCCAGAAGGAGCGTCACGGCGGTATGCGCCATTTCGGTGAGATCGACCTCAACGGTCGTGATCGCGGGGACGCACATATCCGAAACAGTATAGTTGTCATAGCCGGTCACGGAGATATCCTCCGGGACACGGAAGCCCTGTCTTTGCAGCTCACCGATAAAGCGGAACGCAGTTTCGTCGCAGTTGCAGACGAATGCAGTCGGCATATCCTCGGGGAAATCCCATGCTGTAAGGCTGTGGCCGTTCGGGAGCCGGTCATCGAGCGTCCAGTCCTCGCGGTACGGGAGCTGATGCTCCATCAGGCACTTGATATAGCCCAGAAACCGGTCATGAATACTGCTGGTCGCAAGGACATTGCCGACAAAGCCGATGCGCTCATGTCCGCGCTTGACGAGCTCCTCTGTGATGAGGTAGCTGTCGTAATAGTTATCCGACACGACCGCGTCGATATCGCTGTGCTTATCGTAGAAATCGAGGAACAGCACCGGCAGATGCACCGAAGCGAGCTTTTCGAGGTAATCGCCCGCGAGCTGTCCGACAACGATCAGTCCGCGCACCTGCCGCTCGGTGACGACGCGGGGCAGAACGCAGTTTTTCTCATCCGACTCAGAAACGCTTTCGTAGACCGAATACAGATTGCAGCGCATGAGCTCCTTGGAGACACCGGCGGTCAGGAACCAATAGAAGGTTCCGCGGCCGCCTGCGAAGCGTTCGCTCGTCAGGATGCCGATACTGCCGCCCTGCTCCTGCACCTCAGAGGCGGCCTTGCGCGGCGCACGCGGTGCAGAGGGGCGGTATCCGAGCTCCGAGGCACGCGCACGGATCTTCCGGCGCATCTCATCGCTGACTCCGCCGCGGTCATTCAGCGCATTGGAGACAGTGACGACGCTGACACCCATTTCCTTGGCGATATCCGACATACGGATTCCGTTTTTCATCGCTGACCCCCTTTTCGTGATCCGGCCCGCATATCCGGGCTGCGCTGATATGATCAGCATTCTGATCATTATAAAAGCAATATTAAAAGCAATATAAATAGTATAATAACGCAGTGCCGGCTTTACTGCCGAATCCGTTTACTTTAAGATTTATTATATCACATCTTTATAAATTTGTAAATACCTGACGAAAAAAAACTTTTAGTATAGTCTATTCTGGTGGAATCAAACTATCAGCTTAATTTTGTCCTCTTAGTAGTTTGCTTGGGACAAAAACAACAAAATTCCCGCATGTGATTTGGGCATAATCACGACACGCACAATTTCAGCAAAAAAACTTTGTGAATCGTGCCGATTGTCGCACATGTTTAACAATTAATTTTTGTCACCGGGCAGTGACCGGCTCCGTTTTTGCGTCCATGCTGTCATACTGTTCATTTTTTCGGCAGGG
>CAMNJD010000375.1 GCA_946540705.1 uncultured Ruminococcus sp.
CTCTGCCCTCGACCCGCAAGCCTTTGAAAAGGCTTGAGCGAAACTTTTAATATGGGCGAAATTAAAACTATTTGTTTTAACCTTATTTTTTCGACCACCTATAATATTACATACCACTTTTTTCAAAAAGCGAGGAAAATGGGGACTTGTGGGAAGAAACCCCGAAGGGGGTGTCTTCCCACATTCACCGATCTTTTGCACAGCTTTTCCGTTTTCTGAAAAGAGATACGATGCTTTATCGACAAACTGAAAATTTTATCGCTTTTTTTGTGACCGCACCGCTCCGGATTCTGTCGTAATAGGTGAAGGGCGATGAAAGCCCGGAACAACAAACATCATACGATCGTATCAAACACACGCAAGCGGTGCAGACCCGCTGAACGCGACAGCAGGCTGCATCTCCAACACCAAACATTTTATATTACATTTTATATTGAAAAGGGAGAAATAATTATGAAAAAGATGACTGTTATGATGATGACCGCAGCTTCCGTCATTCTGGCTGCTGCTCCGCTGAACGCCGCCGCCGCTGAGAACAGCGCAAAAATCACCATGTGGATCGACATGATGGGCGAAACGGCGCTGGATAAAACGCAGATCACCGTGACCGATGTGACCGGCGACGGAAAGCTCGACTGTGACGATGCACTGACGATCGCGCATGACCTTTACTATCCGGGCGGCGCAAAGGCCGGCATGGCTGACGGCAGAATCTGGGGACGCGAGGGCGCGTTCGGCTGCTATATCTATGACGAAAGCGGCAACGACCTGACATACGGCGAGGAATCCCTTACCTACACCGGCCTGAAGGACGGTTATTCGCTGGAAGTCTCCGCGCAGTCCCTGCCCTTTACCGGCCCTGCAAAAGTCAAGGTGAATGCCGATCTGCCGGACGGCACTGTGCTGGAGAACAAGGAGGTCGAATTCACCGACCTGAACAAGAACGGCAGACCCGATATCGAGGATGTCATGCGCGCCGCACTGAATAACCCCGCATGGACGGTTGATGACCGTTACCGCTGCGACTTCTTCGACGAGAACGGCACGTATATGCTCGGCGAGATCTGGCTTGCAGACGGCTATACGGTCAATGTCACAACACAGTATGTCACCGACACCTGCATCTACATTGCAGATGCAAAGCTCGGCAATCCGACCGAGCCCGGCAGCAAGGTGCAGCTCATCGCAATGCGCCACAAGGCAGGCACACGCAATTTCGATGATGCGATTGTGCCGAATGCAGAGATTCTGCTGAACGATCAGCCCACCGGCATCTTCACCGATACCGACGGCGAGGCAGAGGTCACGCTGCCTGAGGGCGACAATATCATGATCACCGTCAAGACTGCGGACGGCACGGAGGTTCTTCCGTATCACGTTGCCAGAGCGAACAATGCCGCAGCACCGATCGCAGCCGCCGCGGATGTGACAACCACCGCAACAGAGACTACTTCGACGGCCACCGAAACGACTGCTTCGGCCACTTCGGCAACAGCCGCTGCACAGAACGGCAAGGCAGCTGTCACAACCAAAGCAGTCGGCGCAAAGACCGGTGACGGCATGCCCGTCGCGATCATCAGCGCGATCGGCGCACTCGGCATGTGCGTGTCGTTTGTCAGCACCGGCAAGCACCGCAAATCCAATAAGCAGTGATCTTTTTCATATATTTTTCTTCCACGCAAAAGGGCAGCCCCATTAGAGGAGCGCCGATAAAGAAGTATTTATGATTTGAAGATAAGGTTGCATAACCTATGCGGTTATGCAGCCTTTCTTTTTTTATCGTACTTCATACTGTCAGCGACAGCAGTTGTTACGGCAACATTGAAGCGGTAGTGAATTTCAATTTGCTGAGTGCGATGCCCGCTGCTCTTGTCAGGAGCGTGAATAACGATCTTCTCAATCAGCTCATGCATGATCTCAGGTGTAAGTTCCGTGATATGCTCATACTTCTGTACTGCCTGAATGAATGTAGTTACATCGGAGGACTTCTGCTCTGCCGTTTCGATGTATGAGGTCAGCTCGGTAACAGTTGCTCTGAGCTTCTTCTGCTCGTCCTCATATCCCGCCGACATCATAGAAAAGCGTTCATCAGAAATCTTGCACGATACGTTATCTTCATAAAGTCGTGTGAAAAGCCTGTCCAGTTCAGCAATACGCTTTTCAGCCTGTTTCATGACTTTCTTTGCTTTGGAAAGCTCCGAGGTCTGTTTCTGTGCGGAATTGTCCAATCAAATGTGCAGTCGCAAAGCTCCAATTTCTCACAGGAGTGAGAAAAATCCGAGAGCCGCAGGCTCAAAATGAAAAATGCCCGGAACGGGCATAATCACAGTTCGCAAGCATGGTATAACCGCATTACAAAATTGAGATTTGAATGCTTTTATACACCGCTTGGCAAAGGGCTGGCTGCCCCTACAACCCCGCAAAGAAAAAGAATGGAGGAACGCTACCTATGGCGACAACAAAGATATTTTCGATACACGAAGATGTGGAAGGCTCTCTCGCCTACATCGCCAATCCCGAAAAGACCGACAACGGCAGGCTTGTTTATGCCTTCGGTTGCAGCGAAAAACCGAGCAGAGCCGCGAAGGATTTTGCCGAGATAAGATCACGCAGAAGCACCGTCCTCGCACAGCACTTTATTGTCAGCTTCAAGCCCGGTGAGATCACCCCCGAAAGGGCGCTTGAAGTCGGCAAGGAGATATGCACGAAATTTCTGGACGATCAGTATCAGTTCCTGCTGACAGTCCACGTCGATACACAGCACACACACCTGCATTGTGTGTTCAATAATACGAACCTGCTGAACGGGCATACTTTCCAGACTTTGAACAATCAGGGAAAGGTCAGTGAGCGTATGTGGAAGAAGCTCCGTGATACGTCAGACGAGCAGAGTCGTGGAGAGCAGAAACGCAAGCGGAATGATCTGGAAAAATACAGCGCATTGCACCGAGGAAAAATGTGATATTGCTGCGCCCTGCACAAGAATTATTACAATCATCATGATACGCTGGACTCTTGGAGTTATATCGTATATAATGGATTTACGATAAAACTTTTGGAGGTATCAGCTATGTTGAAAACACCTGAGTTGGCAATGCCGAGAACATGTAAGGTCACCACCATATGCAACAACAGGCGTGAGGTCTGGACGGACTACGAACAGGCAAAGGCTTATTTCCTTGAAATGATGATGTCTACGGACGGTGAGGAGCGAGACCGAGCAGAGTGCGTATACATTCAGCTACTTCACGGGCTTGAGAAGTGTGCGGACGAAGATTAGAAAACGCTGAGAAAGCAAATGTGGTATTTCAGGTTATATAATTCCCTGAAATACCACATTTCTAATATACAAAATTATTACAAGGGCATTAGCTGAATAGTCCATTATCCAATACTTGAATCCATCTCAGCAATGATATCGAACAATTCCATCGGTATGACAAATGACTCCGAGAAGGCGTCAATTACGATTCCGCAGACATTTTTCTCGTTGTTTCGAGCTAAATTCATGGCTTCAAGGAAATGCTGCTGTATCTTTGAAAAATGCACTCCGTACTCTCCCATTTCCTCTTCGCTTGTGAACACGGGAAAGAAGAAGTTGCCACCATTCTGGAGAATGTCCGGAACCATACGAATATTGTCATTTGCAGTAAGTTCCTGCCCGATAATTGAATCAATATCACCTTTATCCGCAGCATCTAAAACTATATTAGACCAGTTATCATAATCTTCATCGCTCATGATCATATTGCAAGGTATCCATACCAAGCTGTCTCGAAGTATTCTTGCCAGCTTGATCAGGTTGAGCTGTGTGCGGTTTCTGTTGCATATTTCGATTGCTTTTTGAGAAAAGAGCCGTCCTTCAACAATTCTTCTGTTATCGGTGCATCTGAAACAAACTATTCTATGTCTCCGTCAGCATCAATAATCGTTTGAATCAGCTCTCCTGTCAGCAGGAACGACTGTCCCCACGGATTGATGATGTAGCCGGTCGCTTCGGTTTGCAGGCAGAAGCGTAAGGTGCTGTCAATGAAATGTGAGATAACTGCGCTGTTTTCTCCCTTTTCATATTCTTCGTGTGATGTGAATACAACAAGCCATTCTTTGCCGTCATTGGTCTGAATTGTACGAAATGTGAACTGGTTTTCATCATCTGCATTTACAATAACAGGAATGATAAAGTGACCGTCCTCGTGCATACGCTGGCGGATCGCATCCAGAACAGCAACAAGTTTTTCCTTGCTGTCCTCTGCATAATAATCAGCAATCGCAGTCTCGATGAGTTCGTTCCCGTTAAGGAACATATCGTGGTGCGGCTGCATAGCTGTTCTCTGTTCATTGAAACGGTCAAGCACTGCATTGATATCTTCCGGCAGGCGTTTTCTACACTCTGCCGCCAAATCTTCTGTCACACCATAAAATGCCTCTGCGATACTGCCGGCGATACAAGTTAGGGTATCACAATCACCGCCGAGGGATACGGCTGTGCGGATAACGTCCTCAAAGTCCTGACCTTCCATGAATGCGGTGATTGCTTCCGGCACACTTTCCTGACAGGTCTCCACATGATGGTATCCCGGTCTAATCTCATCACAGGAACGGGAGAGGTCATAACCGAACTCATTTATAATGTAGGCTTTGATATCTTCTTTGCTGCTGCCGGTTCTTGCGAGAAAGATTGCACTGGCGACTGCCTCTGCGCCCTTGATGCCTTCCGGATGATTGTGCGATACAGAAGCGGTAAGTGCCGCAATATGACGAGTTGTTTCGAGATCATCAAATAACCAGCCAACAGAAGAAACTCTCATAGCAGAGCCGTTCCCGAAGCTGCCATACGGCTTTGGATTCTTTTCGTGCAGCCAGCGGATGAACATACCGCCGTATCCGGCGTTCGGATATTTCTTGCCCCACTTTTGCATGGATGCAACCAGTGCCGATATGATGTTCTTATCGGGCTGTCCGAGGGTATCGAGCAGTGCCTCGGCAACAGCGATTGTCATAACGGAATCGTCCGTGAACTCAGAATGTTTGCTGAAAAGCGGAAAGTCCTTAGTTTTAGCACCTCTGTCAAACTCATAGGGTGCGCCGATCATATCACCTAATAATGCTCCGATCATATCGAAGACCTCCTTTCCTTTGATGATTCCAGTATACCACATAAAAGAGAAGAAGTGGTCGTTTGTCAAACGACAAATGAACCACTTCCTGAATTATTCACCGAGAATCGGCTGCCCGTATTTGAAAAGGATAGCATTGATCTCAAAAATATCGTAGATACCATTCTGTGAGCAATAAGAAATGATGAGGTCAAACGGATCGCTGGGTGACAAAGCAATTCCTGCGCATCGCAGAAGCTCAGTCATTGTCTGCCAATCAAGCCGAAGCGCAATTGCAAATGCAATGGCTGTTTTCTTACTTGGCTTATAATTTGGCTTGCATTTGATGCTGGAGAATACTTTTCGGTCAATGTTCGCTTTTTTGTACACAGTTACATCATCCATACCGCTTGCGTCAATCAGTTTGAATAAACGCTGCTGAAAGGTATCTCCAGTATCCTTGAGAATCTGATCGAGTGGCTTTGCGGCTGCCGGAAATGATGCAGCAAAGTCAGAAGGCATATTACCTGTGTGGTATTGCTGAGCGGCGCAGCGTCTGCGGAATATCTCATAATCCTTTCCGCGCTTGTATTCTTCGCTCTCCAGCATTTGAATCTGGTGTTCATCCAGATAGGCGTCAATTGAGCCGACTAATTTTTCCGAAAGCACAAACGATGCTCTGCCAAACACAACCAGTATAACAGTCATTTCATGCGTCAGCAGGAATTTTCCGATTGCCGACAATGCGATATCGAGTGCAGCATCCTTCGGGAAGCCATACACACCGGTTGCGATAAGCGGAAATGCAATACTTTGTGCATTTAGTTCAGCAGCAAGTTTCAGCGAATTCTCATAACAGGAACGCAATATATCCTTCTCGCCGTGATTGCCGTCCTCCCAAGCCGGACCGACTGTATGAATGATGTATTTTGCTGACAAGCCGAAAGCAGGTGTTACCGCTGCCTCGCCGGGTTCGATATTTCCGATCTTTTTTCGTTCTGCTAAAAGCTCATCGACACCGGCAGCATTGTATATTGCGCTGTCTGTTCCGCTGCCGATGACAGGCTTCGGATTTGCGGTATTCACTATGATATCGGCTTTGACTTTTGTGATATCATTTCGGATTATCTGAAATGGCATGGAGCAACACCGCCTCTTATACACTATTAAAGAATAATTGCCTGAATTTGTTTTCGCTGTCTTTTATCAAGCTGACAAAAGCCCCATAGCTTTCAGCCTTTTGCGGAATAAGCAATCCGTGTTTGATAACGCAGATATCCTCACGGGCTTTTACATTATTTTCGTATTTCACGCCCTCGTTCAGCATTAACCGTACATCTCCGGTCAACTGCGAATCCGGATACAGATAATAGCCTGTTTTGGCATCAAAACGAAACATATACGCCAATAGCTGTAAGTAGTCCTTACCGCCGACGTTATCAGCAGGCTTGTATTTGGCATCTGCTATCAGTCGAGGAGTATGTTCTCGTCCGATAAAATATAGCCGTTGCTGATGATATCCGCAGCGATCTCTTTTGCGAGATAAGATTTGCCCGTGCCGGGGGCACCTCGGAATATGATGTTTTGGATTCGATCAGCATAGAAGAATATGGATTTCTATAGCCTTTGGACTGCTGCACAAGTTCTTCCTGGACTGCTGTATCATTTTCTTCCTGTTCCGTTTCTTTTTCTTGCTTTCATTCAACCACGAACTCCAGTTTCTCTAGGGAAGCACTGATTAAATCTGGTGCGCAAGATGCGCAGTCAGATTTTTCGTCAGATTGTATGAAAACGACGCCGCTGGGCTGACGCC
>CAMNJD010000376.1 GCA_946540705.1 uncultured Ruminococcus sp.
GAGCCGGAAGCTCTCGCGCTATCAGCTCAGGATCGCTGTGCTCGAAAAGGAAAATGATACCGCAGAGGGCGCAACAATGGCGAATTCTGCGATCATCCACACCGGCTATGACCCCGAGGACGGTACGCTGAAGGCTGCGCTGAATGTGGAGGGCGCACGGCAGTATGAGCAGATCTGCCGGGAACTGCACTGTGCCTACCGGACTGTCGGGGCATTCATTGCGGCCTGCGGGGCAGAGGAGGAGGCACAGCTTAGTGTGCTCGCTGCCCGTGCGGATGCCAGAGGTGTTCCGTACCGCAGACTGACCCGGGAGGAAGCGATCGCGCAGGAGCCCAATCTCTCCGACGATGTGACCGCTGTGCTCGATTTTTATACGACTGCGGTCGTGTACCCGTGGGATGTCGCGAATGCGTGCATGGAGAATGCCTGCGAAAACGGTGCGAAGCTGCTGCTGAACACCCCGTGTCAGGGCATCCGCCGCGAGGGCGAGGGCTTTGTCATCGACACGCCGCAGGGTGAGATCCGGACAAAATATATCGTGAATGCGGCCGGTGTGCATGCAGAGGAAATTCACCGCATGGTCGCGGAGCCTGCATGGCACATGACCCCGCGCCGGGGCGAGTATTATGTCCTCGATCAGGATGCACAGCCGGTCCGGCATATCATTTTCCCGGTTCCCTCAAAGGAAAAGGGCAAGGGCGTCCTCGCCGTTCCGACCGTTCACGGCAATACTCTGATCGGCCCGAACAGTGACTTCATCGACGATCCCGATGACAACGGCACCTCTGAGGACGGCCTCGCATATGTCCGTGCGCATATCAGCAAGACGCTGAAGAACATCCCGCTGAACCGCTCGATCCGCACCTTTGCGGGTGTCCGGCCGACAACGACCTGCTCTGATTTCATCGTGGAGGAGGTCGCAGGCGTCCCGCATTTCATTGACGCGGTGTCGATCGAATCGCCGGGTCTTGCCTCCGCACCGGCCGTTGCTGACCGGATCCTTGCAATCCTGGCGGAATCGCTGCCGCTCACGGAGAATCCGGATGCTGTCATGACGCGGAAAGCCCCGGTCATTCTGGAAATGTGTACCCCCGAGGAGCGCAATGCGCTGATCCGGGAGAATCCCGCCTACGGCAGAATGATCTGCCGCTGCTGTCAGGTCTCTGAGGGCGAGATCGTTGACTGCATCCGCAGGACATGCGGGGCACGCTCAGTCAAGGGCGTCAAGAAGCGCATCGGCGCAGGCTTCGGCCGCTGTCAGGGCGGATTCTGCGAGCCGAGAGTTGTGCAGATCCTTGCGAGAGAGCTCGGTGTTTCGCCGTTGGACGTTGTTTATGACGGGCCGAAATCCCGCATTCTGGAAGGGGAGAACCGCAAATGAGAAATGTACAGGCAGTCATCATCGGCGGCGGCAGTGCAGGACTGTCAGCGGCCGTTACGCTGAAAAAGCAGGGGATTGAGGATATTCTGGTCATCGAAAAAGACAGCGAGCCCGGCGGCATTCTGGAGCAGTGCATCCACAACGGCTTCGGCCTGCAAACCTTCGGGGAGCAGCTCTCCGGCCCCGCATATGCCGAGCGCTATGTCGATATGGCGCGGGAGCTGAATGTCAGAATCCTGCTCAATACAATGGTCACAAACCTGACGGCTGACCGCGTGGTCGAGTACGTCAATGCGGAGGAGGGCACCGTGCAGGTGCAGGCAGGTGCGGTCATTCTCGCGGTCGGCTGCTATGAGCGTCCCCGCGGCGGCATCAACATCACCGGAACCCGTCCCGCGGGCATCTATACGGCCGGACAGGCGCAGCGCTATCTCAATATTGACGGCTATACGGTCGGCCGGCGCGTGCTGATCCTCGGCTCGGGCGATATCGGCCTCATCATGGCCCGGCGCATGACGCTTGAGGGTGCAGAGGTCGTCGGTGTCGCGGAGCTGATGCCCTATTCCAACGGCCTGCCGCGCAATATGAAGCAATGTCTGGAGGATTTCGATATCCCGCTCATGCTCTCGCATACCGTTTCCAAGGTGTTCGGCAGGGACAGGCTGGAAAAGGTCGAGGTCGTTGCAGTGGACGAAAACCGCAATCCGATTCCCGGCAGTGAGCAGTATTTTGATGTGGATACCCTGCTGCTTTCTGTCGGTCTGATCCCGGAGAATCATCTGGCCGATCACGCCGGCATCGTCATGGATCCCGCGACAAAGGGGCCGGTCGTCGATGACCGCTATATGACCTCCGCCGAGGGCATTTTCGCCTGCGGCAACGGCCTGCATGTGCATGATCTGGTCGATTTTGTGTCGCTTCAGGCGGAGCGCGCCGCAGAGGGTGCCGCCGCATATCTGAAAAACGGAAAGGCTAAGGGGAATCCGCTGCATATCAGAAACGGCAATCAGGTCAGCTACTGCGTCCCGTCGCAGTTTCATCCGGACGATCCGGCGGAGAAGCTGACGGTCTATTTCCGCGTCCGGACACCGCTTGCACACGGCACGCTTGTCATTCGCTCCGGCGATCAGGTCATCCGCCGTGTGAAAAAGCAGAAGCTCCTGCCGTCCGTCATGGAGGAGGCTGTTCTGCTCGGCAAGCAGATGACGGGCCTTACGGAAGATATCACCGTTGAGATCACGGAGGAGGATTGAGCATGGAAAAGGAACTGATCTGCGTCAACTGTCCGATGGGCTGCCGCCTGACTGCGGTGATCGAGGGAGACAAGGTCACAGAGGTGCGCGGCAACCGCTGTCCCCGCGGCAAGGCGTATGCCGAAACGGAGTGCATCCGGCCCGAGCGCATCCTGACCACGACGGTGCGCATTCAGGGCGGTGTCCACAGAGTGCTGCCGGTCATCTCCGAGCGGGAGCTGCCGCTTGACCGCATCATGGAGGCGATGGAGGTGCTGCGCACGGCTGAGGTACAGGCGCCTGTGAAGGTTGGGGATGTTGTGGTGCCTGATATTCTCGG
>CAMNJD010000377.1 GCA_946540705.1 uncultured Ruminococcus sp.
GACACCGACAGCCAGAAGCCCGCCGAGCCGATCACATACGGTGTCAGCACAGTGCAGGCGACCATCGTCAGGCAGAGCGCACGGAGCGTGTCTCCGCGCCGACCGAAAAGCGGTGCGGAACGTGAGATCAGCAGCATGCATGCTGCACGCGGAACGGAAACCGACGAATCAACGAGCAAAAGAAAGGCACCGATCGCCGGGATCAGCAGCAGAAACTGCCCTTTCGCCGGGACATGCAGCAGCCGGAACAGCCAGCCGAGCGTCATGCAGAAGAACACCAGATGCAGCCCCGAAACCGCCGTCATGTGGCCGATGCCGGTCTGATAGAGCGCCTCCTGCGTGTCATTTGTGAGCATGGATTTGTCACCGAACAGCATCGCACAGAGCATTCCGGCATCCTCCGGCGGCATCACGCAGCGGATCTGCTCTGTCATGCCGCGGCGGTAGCCCTGTATCGCTCTGCGAAGCGAAAATCCCGTATCTGCGCGGATATCCAGAACCTCTGCCCGGTAAATGCGCAGATAATGCCCGCGCCCTGCCTGATAGGCCGCGGTATCATAGCGGTAGTCCGGGTCAATGCGCGTCAGCTCTGCCCGGAGTGTGACTGCATCGCCGGTTTTCAGCTCCGGCACGGATGCCTCTGCGTACCAATCGACCTTTGCGGGGATGCCGTTCAGCGGCACGGAGAGCGTATAGCGTGCGCGGTCACCGGTAAGCTGCTCGCTCTGCATGACCGTTCCGGTACAGGTCACGGTCTGCCCGTCCAGCGCACAGAGCGGCTGTACGGTCAGCCTGTCATAGCCCTGCCAGAGGGCGATCCCGAGGCTCACGCCGCAGAGCATGCAGACCAGCTCGCTTCTGCGTCTGCGGAGCAGCAGAACCGCTCCAATCACTGCTGCGGCCGCAAGTCCTGCGGCGGAATGATGCAGAAAAGCCGACAGCAGACCTGCGATCCAGCTCAGCGCAAACCATTCTGCGCCGAAGATGCAGCCCGTGCTGTCGGCCTTCACAGACGGCGCAGTCTCCGGACGCACCGCTTCAGTCGTTTTCACACACCCTGATCTGCTGACCAGCCCATTTTCTGACCCGCAAGCAGGTGGAAGTGCAGATGCGGGACAGTCTGTCCGGCATCCTCACCGCAGTTGGTGATGACGCGGAAGCCGCTGCCGAGCTTCTGCTCCTGTGCATATTTTGCGATCGCGGTAAAGATCCTGCCGACGATCTCCGCATTCTCTGCGGTCACGGCAGATGCACCGGAAATATGCTGCTTGGGAATGAACAGCACATGCACCGGCGCGATCGGATTGATGTCCTTGAACGCATAGACATATTCGTCCTCGTAGACCTTTGTGCTCGGAATCTCACCGGCGATAATTTTGCAGAATAAGCAATCCATCGTAAAATCCTCCTTTATTCAAATCGGTAAACGTCATCTATGACGTTGTTGCTGACCATATTTTTCATAGCCCAGTAATGTGCCCCGTCGCGCCAGCCCTGATCGACCGAACCGGTGCCGCTGGTGATGACCTTCGCATCGGCGTAGATCTCGCGCAGCTCCTGAATCTCGGCGGCGGGAATATTGGTATTGTAGACCCAGAGCCGCTGCAAATGCGGCAGATCGCGGAGCGGTGCTGCGTCCCTGACGGGATTATAGCAGATGTTGAGATCCTCAAGCTCCTTCAGCTCCGCCAGCACGCTCATATCCTCGATATTATTCGCGAACAGCTCCAGATAGCGCAGATGCGGCACATATTTCAGCGCGGAGATATCCTGAAGCCGGATGCCGCTGCCGGTCGGGGAGTAGTTGTCCACGAGAATCAGGATGCGCAGGTTCGGCATGTATTGCAGAAAGCTCAGGTCTGCGACAAAATGGTGTCCCAGATCGAGCGCGACCATGTCACGGCAATACTTCAGATATTTGGTATCCGAATCGTAGAGCCGCGCCTGATACTGATTGCCCAGCAGTGCCGAAAAGCCGACTGAATCCGTCGGGATCGTGTAGGTCTTGACCCTGATATCCCAGATAATGCGCACATCCGGATGTGCGTCCTGAAGCGCGGCATAGCCGTCGTTATCGAGGCCGCAGTTCTTCATCGTGATGCGTTTGAGGCCGGTCATCTGATCGAGAAAGCCGTTCATATCCAGCACGGAAGCATCTGTCCCGGAGATGTCAAGCTCCTCGGTGTCGCTCATATATTCCATGCCGTCACAGAGCGTGACCGGGACAGCCGGCGGAACGGTCGTTTCTGTTGTTGTTTCGGTGACTGTGCGCTCGGTCGGTACGGTCTGTGCCTCTGCCGTGACAGTCTCGACCGGATCCGGCATGACCCTTGCGGCCTCGGCAATCTCCGGCGCACGCTTTTGGGACTGCGCAGCAGGTCTGCCGCAGAGATCCACAAGCATAAATGCGCCGAAAAACAGAATGCCGAAGAACAGCCCCGGGTGTTTGATTTTCATAACAATCGCGAACGGGTGCGCCGCTTATTGCAGCATGCCGCCTGCAATTTCCTTCAGGCTGCTCAGTGCTGCACCGACCTTTGCAGCATCGCCGATGCCGCCCATTGCGCTGTCGGGTCTGCCGCCGCCCTTGCCGCCGGTTGCGGCTGCTGCCTGCTGGATGATCCTGCCGGCATGTGCGCCCTTTGCGACTGCGGATTTCGAGCAGACGCAGTAGAAATTGCCGCCGTTTCCGCTCACGCCTGCGAGCAGTGCGATGACATGCTCTTCCCTGTCGCGGATTTGGTCGCCGAGCTTGCGGAGGGTGTCGGGCTTGACGTCCGCGAGCTTTGCGGAAACGATCTTGATGCCGTTCAGCTCCTCAGCGCCGGTAAAGAGATCGGCGAGCTGGCTGTTTGCGAGCTTCTGGTTGAGCTGCTCGATCTCGCGGGTCTTGTCGCGCAGTTCATTGGAGATCGCCGCGCATTTTTCCGGCAGCTCAGCCGGGTTTGCGAGCTTCAGTGCCTTTGCGGCATCTGCGAGGGTCTGCTCGGTCTGTGCCAGCAGCTTCAGCACATTCGCGCCGGTCACGAGCTCGATTCTGCGGACGCCTGCCGCAACGGAGCTTTCCGATACGATTTTGCACAGTCCGATCTGCGCGGTGTTGGAGACATGCGTACCGCCGCAGAATTCGATCGAGCTGTCGCCGGCGGTGACAACACGGACGACATCGCCGTACTTTTCACCGAACAGCGCCATTGCGCCGAGCTTCTTTGCTTCTTCGATCGGCATTTCCTGTGTTGTCACAGGCTGTGCCGCGAGAATTTCTCTGTTGATGATCTGCTCGACCTTTGCCAGCTCCTCTGCGGACACTGCGGAGAAGTGGGAGAAGTCGAAGCGGCAGCGGGCTGCGTCAACGAGCTGACCTGCCTGATGCACATGATCGCCCAGCACCGAGCGGAGCGCTGCCTGAAGCAGATGCGCCGAGGTGTGGTTGCGCATGACTGCGCTGCGGCGGTCGGTGTCGATCTTTGCGCTGACGGCATCGCCGACCTTCAGTGTGCCGAGCTCCAGCGTACCCATATGCAGGAATCTGCCGTCGCCGTCCTTGCGGGTATCGGCAACTGCGAAGGTCACTTCCGCCTCACCCTCTGCATAGACAGCGATCTCGCCGGTATCGCCGACCTGACCGCCGCTCTCGGCATAGAACGGTGTGCGGTCGAGCACGACCACGGCATTTTTGCCCTCCTCAAGCGTATCAACGGCCGCGCCGTCACAAAGGATCGCGAGCACCTTTGCGGATTCTGCATTGCTTGCATAGCCGGTGAATTCGGTCTTGGGCGTGCCCTTGGGCGCGGTCACATCGCCGCCCCACGAGGTCTTGACCTTCGATGCACGGTCGGCTCTTGCGCGCTGCTTCTGCTCCTCCATGCATGCACGGAAGCCCTCCTCATCGACGGAAATGCCCTGCTCCTCCGCCATTTCAACGGTGAGGTCGATCGGGAAGCCGTAGGTATCGCTGAGGGTGAAGGCATCTTTGCCTGCGAGAACGGTCTTGCTCTCCTGTTTCAGCGCCGCGATCATATCGTTCAGGCGGTCAGTGCCGTTGTCGATCGTGCGTGCAAAGCTCTCCTCCTCGTGGCGGATGATGCGGATAATGAGCTCCTGCTTCTCCTTCAGCTCGGGATATGCGCCTGCATTCTCGTGAATGACAGTCTCCGCGACCTGATAGAGGAACGGCTCCTTGATGCCGAGCAGTCTGCCGTGACGCGCCGCTCTGCGGAGCAGACGCTTCAGGACATAGCCGCGGCCGTCGTTTGCCGGGGTGATGCCGTCGCCGACCATGAACACGGTCGAGCGGATGTGGTCGGTGATGACGCGGAGCGAAACGTCGCTCTTTTCGTCGGTGTGATATTCGATATTTGCGATCCTGCAAATGTGCTTCATGATATTCTGCACGGTATCGACCTCAAAGAGGTTGTCAACCCCCTGCATGACACAGGCAAGGCGCTCAAGACCCATGCCGGTGTCGATGTTCTTGTTCTTCATCTCGGCATAGTTGCCCTTGCCGTCGCTGTCGAACTGCGAGAACACGAGGTTCCAGATCTCGATGATACGGTCGCAGTCGCTCGCCTGCTCAAAGCTCTCAAAGGGGCCGTAGGCCTCGCCGCGGTCGAAGTGAATCTCGGAGCAGGGGCCGCACGGACCCGAGCCGTGCTCCCAGAAGTTGTCGGCTTTGCCGAGGCGGATGATGCGGTCGTGCGGAATACCGATCTCCTTTTCCCAGATCTGCTCTGCCTCATCGTCGCTCTCGAAAACGGTGATCCAGAGGCGGTCTGCGGGAATGGCGAGCCTGCCGGTCAGGAATTCCCATGCCCATGCGATCGCCTCGTGCTTGAAATAGTCGCCGAAGGAGAAGTTGCCGAGCATCTCAAAGAATGTGCCGTGGCGGGCGGTCTTGCCGACGCGCTCGATATCGGGCGTGCGGATGCACTTCTGGCAGGTCGTCACGCGGACATTGGGCGGAACGGCCTGTCCCAGAAAGAATTTTTTGAGCGGCGCCATGCCGGAGTTGATGAGCAGCAGGGAGTTGTCGCCCTTCGGAATCAGCGAGGCGCTGTCCATGCGCGTGTGATTCTTGCTTTCAAAGAATGAGAGATACTGCTCGCGCAGCTCATTCAGTCCTGTCCATTCCATGTTCTCAGGATTCCTTTCGTGTTCGGATTATTTTTGATATGCATTTGCACATAACAATACATCTTACAGTATAGCGCTTTTTCCGGGATTTGTCAAGAGATTTTGCGCAGCCGGGGCGTGCAGCGTTTTTGTCGGATTGGACAAGCAGGCATTGCCCTATTTGTGAATTTAGCAGAAATATACAGATTTCTATTGAAATGATGCGGATTTTATGCTATAATCTGAACATGAGCTTTTGGCTTATATTTTAATATGAAAGGGCGGGGATGATGAAAATGAAACGGCTTTGCGCGATGCTCTGCGCGGGGATGCTCGCCTGTTCCGGCGCTGTTACGCTTCCGGCGGCCTATGCGGTGCATGCGGAGGAAACCGTACCGGTCATCAACGGATTGAAATATGAAATTATAAATAACGCAGTCACAATCACCGGTCACACTGAAGATTCGCCGACAGAGCTGACGATTCCCGCAGAGATTGACGGAAAGCCGGTGACAAGCATCGACGATTATGCATTTTGGGGCTGCTCCGAGCTGACACAAATCACGATTCCGGACAGCGTGACAAGTATCGGGGATTATGCGTTTTACGACTGCATCGGCCTGACCGAGATTACAATTCCGGACGGCGTGACAGACATCGGATATTTTGTGTTTTCTGGCTGCTCCGGCCTGACCAAGATTACAATTCTGGACGGCGTGACAAGTATAGGAGAATCAGCATTTTGGGGCTGCTCCGGGCTGACACAAATCACGATTCCGGACAGCGTGACAAGCATAGGAGAATCAGCATTTCGGGACTGCTCCGGCCTGACCGAGATCACGATTCCGGACAGCGTGACAAGTATCGGGGATTCTGCATTCGTGGGCTGCTCCGGCCTGACCGAGATTACAATTCCAGACGGCGTGACAATCATCGGTGGGTATGCGTTTTACAAGTGCACCGGCCTGACTGAGATCACGATTCCGGACAGCGTGACAAGTATCGGGCAAAGGGCGTTTAGCGAATGCTCCGGCCTGATTTCCATTACAGTAAGTACAGCCAATGAAGAATATGCATCAGAAGGCGGTGTGCTGTTCGATAAGGCACTCATGAATATGATTCAATATCCAATCGGCAATAAAAGAACACAATACACAATCCCGGACAGCGTGACAAGCATCGGAGATTATGCGTTTGCGTACTCCGGCCTGACAAGCATCACAATTCCTTCTTCAGTTGAGGTAATAGAAGAAAGCGCATTTCTAACAGATAACAGCCCCGAACGCTATATTGGTATTGGGGAAGGAAAATGGATGCCGGTTGGAAGACAATCATCTTTAAGTATGATTGAAGTTGCAGCGGATAATCCTAACTACAAAAGTATTGATGGTGTGCTATTTACAAAAGACGGCAAACACTTGATCCAATACCCACAGGGAAAGAAAGACGATTCTTACGCAGTACCGGATGGGACTGAGATTATTGGAGAGTCTGCATTTTGGTGTGTCTATTCTCTGAGCACTGTCACATTTCCGGAATCGCTGCGTTCGATATTCAGGTGTGCATTTTCTAAGTGTGTAAATATTTCGAGTATTATAATTCCTAACGGCGTGACATATATCGGGAATTGGGCATTTGAAGAATGTTACTCCATGACCGAAATCACGATTCCGGACAGCGTAACAAGCATCGGAGATTATGCGTTTTCCGGCTGCGACACCCCCACAATCAAAGGCTACAAAAACAGCTATACAATCAAAGGCTATACCGGCTCCTATGCTGAAACCTACGCTAAGGAAAATGATATCCTGTTTGTGTCGCTCGGCGAGGCTCCGGCTGTTCTGACCGGCGAC